>NZ_JAUZMZ010000253.1:0-5021 GCF_036327435.1 Rhodococcus chondri
GGCGACGGCCAGGCCGGTTCACCGGGCCGCTGGGCGCGCCACAGCAGCGCGTCGAGCGGGTGGTGTTTGCCGGCGCGGTCGGGGTCGCCGCCGCGCTCGGCGAAGAACCGCATCATCGTGTCGTGGTCGTAGCCGGATTCGTAGCCGAACTGCTCGGTGGCGTCGGCACGGAAGTACACGTCCGGGTACTCGGGATCGTCGACGGTGTACGCGGCACCGGACGCGACGAGCTTCTCGACGAGCTCGACGACCTCGTTGATCGATTCGACGGCTCCGATGTAGTCGCGGGGTGGCAGCACCCGCAGCGCCTCCATGTCCTCGCGGAACAGCGCGGTTTCGCGCATCCCGAGCACGACCCAGTCCTCACCGTCGCGGGCCGCGCGCTCGAACAGCGGGTCGTCGACGTCGGTGACGTTCTGGACGTAGTGCACGTCGTGACCGGCGTCGCGCCAGATGCGGTTGATCAGGTCGAACGTCAGATAGGTGGCGGCGTGCCCGAGGTGGGTGGCGTCGTACGGGGTGATGCCGCACACGTACATGGTGGCGGTCGAACCGGGGGTGACCGGGCGCACGGCCCGGTCCGCGGTGTCGAACAACCGCAACGGAGGGCCCTGCCCGGGGACGGACGGGATCGCGACATCGGACCAAGACTGCATGACCAAGAGCCTAATGGAGGCGCGGAAGTGTCCTGCCCCGGCCTCCGCGGGTCGAGTCGGTCAGAACGCGGGCCACGGGATCCGCCGGTCCCCGAGGGGACGGGGCATCACGGGCTTTTCCAGCAGTGCGGTGATGCGGGCGCGCAGCGCGGCGATCTCGGCGCCGGTGATGTAGGCGCGCAGGACATTGCCGAATTCACCGTCGAGCCGGCGGGCGAGTTTGTCGAGGTCGGTGAGCAGTTCCCGGTCCACGGCGCGCCCGGCCCAGCCCCACAGCACGGTGCGCAGTTTGTTCTCGCGGTGCAGGCAGATGCCGTGATCGACGCCGTACACACCGCCGTCGAGACCTTCGAGGGCGTGTCCGCCCTTGCGGTCGGCGTTGTTGAGGACGACGTCGAGCACCGCCATGCGGCGCAACCGCGGGTCGTCGGCATGTACGAGTGCGACGTCGGTGCCGTCCATGTCGCGGGCCCGCAGGATCGGCAGCCAGCCGTCGGGCACCTCGTCGATGGGACACAGATCGATGAGGTCCATGCGACCGGACGGGTCGTCGTTCGGGTCGCGGGTCTCGATCCATTGCTGGACCATGCCGGGTCCGAAGGGGCCGTCGCGCAGCACCGTGATGGGGATGACGTCCCAGCCGAGCGCCTCGGAGATCAGGTAGGAGGCCACTTCCCGGCCGGCGAGGGTGCCGTCCGGAAAGTCCCACAGCGGCCGTTCGCCACGCACCGGTTTGTAGACGCAGCGGATGGTGACGGAGTCGAGTTCGGCGTCGCAAACCAGCGTCGCGTTGCTGGCGTGCACGATCTGCCCGACGACGGTCAGGTCACCGTCGGTGAGCACGGTGCGCACCTCGGGGGCGCTCACCGGGTCAGGTCTCCTCGCCGAACCAGGACGCCGGATCGAATCCGGGTGTCCGCAGGTAGCCGTTGGTGCGAATGCAGATGTGGCCGTCCCCGTCGATGGGTTCGCCGCACAGCGGGCACGGGGTGCGGCCGGCGGCCACGACGATCTCGGAGCGGGCCGCGAAGCCGCGGGCCTGGATCGGGGTGAGGAACACCCGCACGGCGTCGGGTCCTTCGTCGGTGTCGTCGAGCACGACGGATTCGTCGAGTTCGGTCTCGGTCACCGCGAGCAGTTCGACGACGACGGCACCGGAGTCGGCGTCCCAGCCGAGCCCCATCGTTCCCACCCGGAATTCGGCGTCGATCGGTGTCACCAGGGGGCTGGTGTCGACGTCCGGTTCCTCGGGCAGCACGGTCCCGAAGCGGCGGTGCACCTCTTCGAGCAGCAGTCCCATCCGGTCGGCGAGAATCTGAACCTGCTGCTTTTCGAGGGTGACGCTCACCACCCGGGAATCGTGTACGGCCTGCAGGTAGAACACCCGGTCTCCCGGTTCACCGACAGTGCCGGCTACGAACCGGTCCGGGGTCCGGAACACGTGTATCGCGCGGGCCATCGCACCTCCTCGAGTCCACTCACTCTGCCATGCCGGGTCACTGTCATTATCCGCTCGCGGTGCCGTCGCTCGCGCCGTCCCGCTCTCCGGCGGCGAGCGCGGGTTCGTCGGTGGGTTCGGCGGCGTCCACGGCGCCGGGCACTTCTCCGCCGGGCACGGATTGGGGGGCGCCGGGCCCGGTGAGTCCGGACAGGTCGACGCCGGTGTCGTTGACCCGCAACACGAACGGGCGGGTGTCGGTGTAGCGCACGACGCTGATCGACGCCGGTTCGGCGACGATGCGCTGGAATCCGTCGAGATGGGTGCCGAGAGCGTCGGCGAGGATCGACTTGATCACGTCGCCGTGGGTGCAGGCGATCCACACCACGTCCGTGCCGTGGCCGTCGGCGAGCCGGCGATCGTGTTCGCGGATCGCGGCGACGGCGCGGGCCTGGACCTGGGCGAGCCCCTCCCCGCCGGGGAAGATCGCCGCGGAAGCGTGCTGTTGCACGACCGTCCACAGCGGTTCGCGCAGGAGGTCGCCGAGGGCGCGGCCGGTCCACTGCCCGTAGTCGACCTCGGCGAGCCGCTCGTCGACGGTGGGTGTCAGCTCGCGGTCCGTGGCGAGCGGATGCACCGTCTGGCGGCAACGCAACAGCGGGGAGCGCACGATGTCGGCGATGTCGAGACCGGCCAGGCGGGTGACGAGGTTCTTGGCCTGGATGTGCCCGACCTCGTCGAGTTCGACCCCGGGTGTGCGGCCGGCCAGGACGTGGGACGTGTTCGCCGTCGACCGTCCGTGGCGGAGCAGGATGACCGTCATGGATTCAGCCTAGAGGTCCGGCCGCAGCCCGGCGTGTCGTGCTGGTCAGGTAGCGGAGATCACTCCAGTGCCGAGCAGCGCGAGCACCAGCACACCCAGCGCGATGCGGTAGCCGACGAACCAGTACATGGAGTGGTTGACGACGAACTTGAGCAGCCAGGCGATGGCGGCGTAGCCGACGGCGAAGGCGATGATCGTCGCGACGAGCAGCTGCGCGCCCGAGGCGTTGAGGCCTTCTCCGGACGGTTCGAATGCGTCCGGCAGGCTGAACAGGCCCGAGGCGACGACGGCGGGGATGGCGAGCAGGAACGAGTAGCGGGCCGCAGCTTCCCGATCGAGACCGAGGAACAGGCCGGCGGAGATGGTGCCGCCCGACCGCGAGACGCCCGGGATGAGCGCCAGCGCCTGCGCGGAACCCATGACGAGGCCGTCCTTGAGTGTCAGCTGCTCGAGGGTGCGCTTCTTGGGACCGAAGTATTCGGCGGCGGCGATGACGAGGGCGAACACGATGAGCATCGTCGCGACGAGCCACAGATTGCGGGCGACGGTGCGGATGTCGTCCTTGAACAGGAAACCGAGGATGCCGATGGGGATGGTGCCGAGGATGACGTACCAGCCCATCTTGTAGTCGTGGTCGGCGCGGTGTTCGGCGCGGAACAGGCCGCGGAACCAGGCGCGCATGATCCGCCAGATGTCGCCGGCGAAGAACACGAGGACGGCCGCTTCGGTGCCGAGTTGGGTGACGGCGGTGAAGGAGGCTCCGGCGTCGTCCCCGAAGAAGACCTCGGACACGATCCGCAGATGCCCGGACGAGGAGATCGGCAGAAATTCGGTCAGGCCCTGGACAATACCGAGGATCACGGCCTGGACCCAGGTCATGGATTCGCCGATCATGCGGCGACCTCGGCACGGTCGGCGGGGCAGGCACGGAAGCAGGAGTCGATTCTCACCCGCGGAAGGCTACGCGGCGCGTCGGAACGTCGGCGCGCCGGAACATCGTTCGCCGGGTTGCGGCACTAGGGTGCTGTAACGGAGACGGCGTCCGCGACGGTGTAGCGGTGTCGTCGTATCGGGAGGACGCGGGCGGTTATGGAACAGAGAACGGTGGGAGCGAGCGGGCTGCGCGTGTCGCGGCTCGGTTTGGGCACGCTCACGTGGGGACGCGGCACCGACGGTGACGAGGCCGCCGCACAGCTGTCGGCGTTCGTCGACGCGGGCGGCACCCTGGTCGACACCTCCCCCGCGTACGGCGACGGTGTGGCGCAGCGGATCCTGGCGGAGTTGCTCGACGATGTGGTGCCCCGCAACGAGCTGGTGCTGTCGGGCAGTTCGGGCATCGATACCACCAAGATCGGCTCCGGTCGGGTGGATTGTTCCCGCGCGGGTCTGCTCACCCAGCTCGACACGACCCTGCGGGAGCTCGGGACCGACCATCTCGACGTGTGGCAGGTCGCGACGTGGGATCCGCACACCCCGGTCGAGGAGGTCGCCTCGGCCCTCGAGTTCGCTGTGGCCAGTGGCCGGGTCCGGTACGTCGGCGTCCGCGGATATCTGGGGTGGCAGCTTGCGACGGCAGCGGCCGCGTCGCATCGTCCGGCGCCGCTGGTGTGCACCCAGGTGGAGTATTCGCTGCTGGCGCGGGGCGTCGAGGAGGAACTGATCCCGGCGGCCACGCATCACGGGGTGGGCGTGTTCGCGGCGGTGCCGCTCGCGGGCGGGGTGCTGACCGGCAAGTACCGCACCGGCACCCCCGCCGATTCCCGCGGTGCCGACGACGTGCACGCCGAAGAGGTCCGCCGGTATCTGACCGAATCCGCGGTGCGGGTGGTCGATGCGGTCGCCACCGCCGCGGACGGACTCGGCACGTCCCCGCTGGCGGTTGCGCTGGCCTGGGCGCGGGATCGGCCGCAGGTCGCCTCCACGCTGGTGGGTGCGCGCGATCTCGCGCAGCTGACCGGGGTGCTCGTCGCGGAGGAACTGGCGTTGCCGCCCGCGATTGCCGCGGCCCTCGACGATGTGAGCGCCTGACCGATTCGGCTCCGGCGGCCCACCCCACCCGCCCCACGCAAAGGTTAGGCGAGCCTCCCGATGAAAGAAGTCATCA
>NZ_JAUZMZ010000254.1:0-5017 GCF_036327435.1 Rhodococcus chondri
GGTGAGTACGATCACCGCGACCGCGGCGGCGCCGGCACCGGCGGTGATGCCGAGGATGTCGGGGCTGGCCAGCGGATTGCGCGACAGGGACTGGGTGACGGCGCCGGCCACGGCGAGGGCGGCGCCGACGACGAGGGCACCGACCCCGCGGGGGAGCCGCAGGTCGACGATGATGAAGCGGTCGAGTCGTTCGCCGCCGCCGACGAGCACCTCGAGGACCTGGGGGACGGACATCGGGTAGTCGCCGCGACCCAGGCTCACGCACATCAGCAGGAACGCGGCGAGGGCGAGCAGCACGCACACGGCCACCATGCGGCCGCGCCACACCACCGAGACGGTGCCGATGCGGAAGGCGGGACGGGCGGGCACGGCGGTGGAGACGTGGATGGGGGAGCGGGTACGGCGGGTCCGGTCCGGCGAGGTGTCCTGCGCGGCGGTGGTGGTGGTCGGGTCGGTCACAGCGACACCAGCTTCCGGCGGCGGACGAGGGCGATGAAGAACGGGGCACCGATGAGGGCGAGCACGATGCCGACCTGCAGTTCGCCGGGGCGCACGACGATGCGGCCGACGACGTCGGCGAGGACGAGCAGCACCCCGCCGAGCAGTCCGGCGTAGGGGACGAGCCAGCGGTAGTCGGGGCCGGTGACGGCGCGGGCGATGTGCGGCACGATCAGCCCGACGAAGGCGATCGGTCCGCAGGCGGCGGTGGCGGCGCCGGTGAGCACGGTGAGGGCGGCGATACCCACGACGCGAGTGGCGACGATGTTGGTGCCGAGTGAACGGGCGACGTCCTCGCCGAGACTCAGGACGTTGAGCGCGGGCGTGCTGGCGAGGGCGACGACCGTGCCTGCGAGGAGGAACGGCAGCACCTGCCACAGCACCTCCATGCCGCGGCCGGCGACGGAGCCGACGACCCAGAAGCGGTAGCCGTCGAGGCTGGTCTGGTCGAGCAGCACGATGGTCTGGGTCATGGCCTGCAGGAAGAACGCGACGGCGGCGCCCGCCAGGGCGAGGGACAGGGGATTGGATTTGCCGCCGCCGATGGAGGCGAACCCGAAGACGACGACGCTGGCCGTCAGGGCACCGGCGAACGCGAACCACAGGTACTGCGCGGGGGTGCTCAGCCCGAACAGGTAGATGGACAGGACCACGAGGAACGCGGCGCCGGCGTTGATGCCGAGCAGGCCGGCGTCGGCGAGGGGGTTTCGGGTGTGGCCTTGGATGAGGGCGCCGGCCACGCCGAGCGCGATCCCGACGAGCAGGGCGAGCAGGGTGCGGGGGATGCGCAGGGAATGGACGATGATGTCGGTTTCGGCGCCGTCGTTGACGATCAGCGCGTGGTAGACCTCGGCGAAGCTCATCGGGCGGGCGCCGACGGCGACGCTGGCGAGCAGCACCAGCATCAACAGCACGGTCAGCGCGGCGAGGCCGAGCAGGCGGCGGCGGCGCAGGGCCGCGACGCCGGTGTCGGGGGGCAGCGGGGTGAAGTGGTCG
Source organism: Rhodococcus chondri (assembly GCF_036327435.1). Taxonomy (NCBI): domain Bacteria; kingdom Bacillati; phylum Actinomycetota; class Actinomycetes; order Mycobacteriales; family Nocardiaceae; genus Rhodococcus; species Rhodococcus chondri. The sequence goes on from NZ_JAUZMZ010000254.1 coordinate 1,495, forward strand.
TGGGCGGCGGTGCGGGTGGTGACCACGTCGGTGCCGCGGCGCAGCAGGGCGCGGCGGGTGCCGACGGGGTGGCCGGTGTCGCGGTCGCGGGTGATCAGCCCGGTCCAGTGTTTGCCGAGGCTTGCCCCGGTGTGGCCTTCGCGGTGACCCCGGTTCCACACCAGGATGCCGAGTGCGATGAGGACGGCGGTGCCGCCGAAGACGACGCGGTCGGTCTGGCCGCCGCCGTCGGCGTCGGCGAGGGTGTCGACGAGGAGCGCACCGACGGTCAGGGGCAGGGCGAGCAGCGCGAGGTCGAGGAGTTCGGCGACGACGCGACGGCCCGCGCCGGGTGGGCCGGTCGGGTCGGATACCGAGGGACGGGCATCGGGGTGACGGGTGGTGGTCACGTGCGCAGGGGCTCCTCGGGAGTGCGACCGTGGGTCGGGACGGAAACGGGTCTGCGAGTTAGGTTACGGAATCCTATTTTCCGGTGGGGCGCGGTGGGGTGATGCTGCCGCGTCGAGTTGCGCCACTGCCACCGAAAGTGCAATGGTAAGCCTTACCTAATTAGGACTTGGCTTCGACGATCGGGAGGTGTCGGATGACGACTCTGCTGCTGCCCTCACCCACGCGTACGCGCACCGCCGCGCCGGTGCGCGCCTTCGAGGACACGCGCGCACGGCTGCGGGCGCTGACCGCCGGTACGCCCCGCGTCTACGCGGTCGCGTGTATCGATGAGGAACCCAAGCGCCGCTGGTGGCACCTCGGCGGCCCGGAGCGGCAGCAGCGACTCGAGTCGCTCTACCGGCGCGCACTGGACGATGTCGACGACCCCCGGATCGCGGTCGAGCAGGTTGCGGGCGCCCTCTTCCACGCCGTCGTGGGCCGGGTGCTGGCCTCGATGGCACTCGAGGGCCGCGCCTGGGATCCCGGGCTCGACAACCTGTGGCTGCACCAGGACAGCGACGGCTGCATCGATTGGGCCGGGGTCGCCGACGACACCCTGCGGGTACTGCCGGGGGATCCGGCGGCCGGCACCGCCGACGTCGTGGTCCTGCCCTGCGAAGAAGCCCTGGCGGTATGGACCGCCCACCGCGCCGTCACCGCGCTCACGGCGGTGCATCGGGCGCTGGCACGGTGCGCGCCGCTCGACGCCGCCCGGTTCTGGTCGTTGGTCGGACGGGCCGTGGTGGCCGGGGCGGCGCAGTTGCCCGTGCTCGGCGGGGCGTCCCGCGTGGTCGCCGCGCGACGAGGGCAGCTTCTGCTCGATGCGTTCGTCGCCGCAGGTTTCCCGGTCCGAGGGGTTGAAAATTTAGGGCAGCCTTCCCTATAGTTGGGGGGTCGGCTACTGCCGGACCGTGCCGGAGTCCTGAGGGCTGCAGAGACCCCCGGTCCATCCCACGGCGGGCCCCGCACACCGCGGGGCCCGCCGGCTCGTCTGCCGACCGGCGACGACGCTGGACGGGCATCGCCGAGAGTCGAAAACACCGATGTCCTACCATCGTTCGACAGCCACCGGCGCCGACGCCGGGACGTGGCCACGACGAACACGGGAGACCTCGCATGACCGACCTGCCCTTGCACGACCCGGCGACAGTGACCACACTCAACGCGACCGGCTTCGGGACCGCGCTCGGCCTCGAGTTCACCGACATCACCGCCGATCAGGTGCGGGCACGCTGGACGGTGACACCGAACCAGCACCAGCCGTACGGCATCGTGCACGGCGGGGTGTACTGCGCGGTCATCGAAACCGTCGCGAGCATGGCCGCAGCCGCGTGGTTCGGCGACCGCGGCAACGTCGTCGGCGTCAACAACAACACCGATTTCCTGCGCGCCACCCGCGAGGGAACCCTCACCGCCGTCGCCACCCCGGTCCATCGGGGCCGCACCCAGCAACTGTGGCGCGTCGCGATCACCGACGAACAGGACCGCACGGTGGCGCAGGGACAGGTCCGGCTCGCCAACATCCCCGATTCGGACCGGCTCGGGCACTGACACCCGAGCCGGCCCGACCGCCAGGTGTCAGCCGGCCGTCTTGCGGTCGGCGGCCGGCGCGGTGTTCGCCCCCGCCCCGTTCGCGGCCGAGCCGTCCGCGCCCGAGCCGTCGGCGCCGGGGGTGAGCTCGCCGTCGGTGTGCGCCCGCAACCGCTCGATCGCGATCCGGGCGAAGACCTGCTGTTCGGTCGCGGCCATCTCGTTGCGACCACTCGAGAAGAATGCCTGCGTCCACGACAGCAGCGTCGACAGCTTCGACGAGAACCCCACCAGATACAGCAGGTGGATGAACAACCACGCGATCCAGCCGAGGAAGCCGCTGATCTCGAGCTTGCCGACCTTCGCGACGGCGCTGAACCGCGAGATCGTCGCCATGCTGCCCTTGTCGAAGTACTTGAACGGTGGACGCTGCGCCGGGTCCTGTCCCTCGATCGACGAAATGATCTGCCGTGCAGCATATTTGCCGCCCTGCATGGCGACCTGTGCGAGTCCGGGCAGCTTGTCGAGCGACATCATGTCGCCGATGACGAACACGTTCGGGTAGCCCGGCAGCGACAGATCCGGCAGCACCTCGACCCGTCCCGCCCGATCGATGCCCGCACCGGACTGCTCGGCAAGCTGCTTGCCCAGCGGGCTGGCCGCCACACCGGCCGACCACACCTTGCACTGCGATTCGAGGCGCCGCTCGGTGCCGTCCTTCTCCTTGACGGTCAACCCCTCCGCGTCGACACCGGTGACCATCGCATTGAGCTGGATCTCCACCCCCAGCCGCTCGAGCGTCTTGCGGGTCTTGCGGCTGAGTTTGCCGCCGTAGACCGGCAACACCTCCGAGGCGCCGTCGAGCAGAACCACCCGCGCCTCGGTGGAGTCGATATGACGGAACGCATCCTTGAGCGTGCGGCGCGAGAGTTCCGCGATCTGCCCGGCCAGCTCCACCCCGGTCGGACCCGCCCCCACCACCACGAAGGTGAGCAGCCGTGACCGCTCGTCGTGGTCGTCGGACAACTCGGCCTGCTCGAACGCCCCGAGAATCCGGCCCCGCAACTCGAGCGCATCGTCGATGGTTTTCATGCCGGGCGCGAACTCGGCGAAGTGATCGTTGCCGAAATACGACGGCCCCGCACCCGCGGCGACGATGAGACTGTCGAATTCGGTGACCGTCTGCCGCTCGAGGAACCGGGACGTGACCGTCTTCTTCTCCAGATCGATGGTCTCGACCTCCCCGAGCAGCACCTGCGCGTTCTTCTGCTTGCGCAACACCATCCGGGTGGCCGGGGCGATATCACCGACCGACAGAATGCCCGTCGCCACCTGGTAGAGCAGCGGCTGGAACAGATGGTGGGTGGTGCGACCGATGAGGGTGACCTCGACATCGGCGCGCCTGAGTGCCTGGGTGCCGAACAACCCACCGAATCCGGATCCGATGACCACGACACGGTGACGACGAGACTCACCCGGCTGGACGCTCATGCATGCTCCTTCACAGTTCTCGGCGCGACCGGACCACCTGCCCCCCCCGCCCCCCCCCCTGTCGGGGGGACCA
>NZ_JAUZMZ010000255.1:0-4961 GCF_036327435.1 Rhodococcus chondri
CGATGGACAGGATTTCGCTCACCAGCGCGTCGACCTCCGTGCGCGAGCCGGCCTCGACGTTCAGTCGCAGCAGCGGCTCGGTGTTGGAGGCGCGCAGATTGAACCACGCGTTGCCCGGCAGATTCACGGTGACACCGTCGAGGCGGTCGATGGACTCGGCGCGGTCGGCGAACGCCCCGAGCACGGCGTCGGTGCGTTCGGCCGCGTCGTCGACCGTGGAGTTCAGCTCGCCCGACGCCTCGTAACGGTTGTAGGACCGCATGAGTTCGGACAGCGGCCGGTCCTGTCCCCCGAGTGCGGCCAGGACGTGCAACGCCGCGAGCATCCCGGAGTCGGCCCCCCAGAAATCTCGGAAGTAGTAGTGCGCGGAGTGCTCCCCACCGAAGACGGCGCCGGTCTCGGCCATCTGCTGCTTGATGAACGAATGGCCGACGCGCGTGCGCAAAGCGACACCGCCCTGCTCGGCTACGAGTTCGGGAACCACCCGGGATGTGATCAGGTTGTGAATAATCGTGGCGCCCGGCTCTTTCGCCAGTTCCCTGGAGGCGACGAGAGCAGTGACCGCCGAGGGGGTGACGGGTTCACCTCGTTCGTCGACGACGAAGCAGCGGTCGGCGTCGCCGTCGAAGGCCAGACCCACATCGGCGCCCGACTCGACAACCAGACGCTGCAGGTCCACCAGGTTGGCGGGGTCGAGCGGATTGGCCTCGTGGTTGGGGAAGGTGCCGTCGAGCTCGAAGAACAGCGGGACCAGATCGATCGGCAGCACATCGAACACTGCGGGGACCGTGTGTCCGCCCATTCCGTTTCCGGCGTCCACCGCGACCTTGAGCGGCCGCAACTGCGACAGGTCGACCAGACCCCGCACGAACGATGCGTACTCCGCGAGGACATCCTGCTCGGTGACGGTGCCGGCCGGGCCGTCGTATCCGGGGACGCCCTCGAGCAGTTCGGCGGTGATCGTTCCCAGACCGGTGTCCTGCCCGACAGGCTTCGCACCCGCACGGCACAACTTGATGCCGTTGTACTTCGCGGGGTTGTGGCTCGCGGTGAACATCGCGCCCGGGGCGTCGAGGATGCCGGAGGCGAAATACAGCTGATCGGTCGAGGCCAGGCCGATGAGCACGACGTCGAGACCCTGACCGGTGACACCTTCGGCGAAAGCCTGGGCCAGCTTCGGCGAGGAGTCGCGCATGTCGTGGCCGATCACCACACGGGACGCCGAGTTGTCGTTCCGGACCAGGCGCGCGAACGATGCGCCGACCTCGCGGACGAATCCCTCGTCGATCTGCTCTCCCACCACACCGCGGACGTCGTACGCCTTGATCACGGCTGCCACCGACTCGGCAGATCTCGCCACTGCTCTTGCTCCTGATCGTCGACTAGCGCCGCATCCTCCTCCGTGACGCGGCCCTCGATCAGCCTAGTGGGAACCGATCAGGATGTCGGGTCGGGCAACACGCGCAGGTGCCCACGGCGACCCGTGCGAGCAGTCGAGGGTGCCGCAGCGGCAGCGCGCGGCGCCGCTTCCGGCTCGTCGGGATGGGATTCGCCTCTGCCGCGCTCACCGAGACCGGCCTCACGTACCGCCTCTGCAAGAGCGGTCAGGTCGTCCTCGTCCGGACTGCCCGACGAGAAGGCTCCCTCGTACCGGACGAGCTCCCACCCCTTCGGCGCAGTGATGCGCGAACCGTGCGTCTCGCACAGGTCCCACGAATGGGGCTCGGCAACCGTGGCCAGCGGTCCGACGACTGCCGTGGAATCCGAGTACACGTAGGTCAGCGTCGCCACAGCAGGGTTCTTGCACCCAGGCCGGCAGCATCGACGCAGTGTTCTCACGCATGGGAGCGTAGCGCGCCGGGAGCTCCGGGACTATTCGGACACACCGTTGAGGACGCAGGCAATTTTTCGTGTCGTACTGTCCCTACATGCCCCGAGCACGCCGTCCTCGTCCCGTCTCGTCCCGTTCCGTGACGCGCCGTGGCCGCGGAATCCGCGGGCCACTGTTCCCGCACGACCTCCCCGCGTGGCGGTCGCGCGCCGAAAATTTCGACCTGCTCGTCCTGAGCGCCTTCGCACCGATCGACGCCCAGTGGCACGACCGGCTCACGAAGCTCGACATCGCCGTGGACGATGTGCCCAAGATTCGCGCCCGCGACCCCGACTCGGTGAATTGGCCCGACGAGGTGGTGGCCGACGGACCGGTCCCGCTCTCGCGTCTCGTTCCGGCAGGTATCGACCGGCGTGGAGCAGCGACACGTGCCCGGATCGTTCTCTTTCGCCGGCCGCTCGAACTTCGCGCCGAGGATCCCGAAGATCTCACCGACCTCGTGCACGACGTCCTCGTGCATCAGGTCGCGACGTATCTCGGTGTAGAACCGGAAATCGTGGACCCGGAGCTCGGGGACGCCGGCGATGACTGAGCCGTCGACGGTCGCGCTCCAAGCACGACCCGGTGCGGGATGAGTGGTCCAGGAACGACGAAGGTCGGGTTACCCGACCCCCATCGAGTAACCCGACCTTCGTATCGACATCGAAACGACCCCTGGTGTCAGGCCCGAACACCCCGTACCGGACCGGAGCCGGTCGTTACACGATTCCGCGCTTGAGGCGTCGCCGTTCCCTTTCCGACAACCCACCCCAAATTCCGAACCGCTCGTCGTGAGCAAGGGCATATTCGAGACAGTCGTCTCGAACATCACACCCCATGCAGATTCGCTTGGCCTCCCGCGTGGAGCCACCCTTCTCGGGGAAGAATGCCTCCGGGTCGGTCTGCGCGCACAGCGCACGCTCCTGCCACTGTTCTTCACTGTCCGAGGCATCACCGAATCCGGTAATCAAATTGAGAACCGGTGCCCCACTGTCCCGCTCGTCGTAGACACCCTCGATTGCAGTGTCGATTCGAGAGATTTCGAACCTCTCGCGCTCGTCGGCCATCACTCGCCTCCTCACCTGCAGCGCCGCAACCTCATTGCCCGGGGCTCACTCCCCGTGCCACCCTCTCGAATCTTCGTTCGAATGCGGGACACCACAATCGATCTCGATCCGGGAACCCGGAATGACATGTATGTGATTAGACACGTAGGGCGTGTCGCGGTCAAGCTGAACGACTTTTCTCGCTTACTATCGACGACTTTGCCTTCGGAGGTTTCGGACGGCGGGCAACGGGGTACCGCCGGCACCACATAGGCTTGGTCCGTGAACGTGACTGTATTGGTCGGAGGTGTCGGAGGGGCCCGTTTCCTCACGGGTCTGCGCCAACTCCTCGGCATTTCCCCGGGCTCGGACAAAGATCCAGGTGCCCCGCACCGGATCACCGCCATCGTCAACGTCGGCGACGACGTGTGGATGCACGGCCTGCGCATCTGCCCCGACCTCGATACGTGCATGTACACGCTCGGAGGGGGAATCGATCCCGAGCGTGGCTGGGGCCGTATCGACGAGACCTGGAATGCCAAGGAGGAACTCGCCGCGTACGGCGCGATCCCCGACTGGTTCGGTCTCGGCGACCGCGACATCGCAACTCACCTGATCCGCACCCAGATGCTCCGCACCGGCTATCCGCTGTCGGCCGTCACCGAAGCCCTGTGCGCAAGATGGAAGCCGGGGGTGACGTTGCTGCCGGTCTCCGACGACCGCAGCGAAACGCACGTCGTCATCACCGATCCCGCCGACGGCGAACAGCGTGCTGTCCACTTCGAGGAATGGTGGGTGCGTCATCGCGCGCAGGTACCCACCCACAGCTTCGCTCACATCGGCGCAGACGACGCCGAACCCGCCCCGGGGGTGCTCGACGCCATAGGATCCGCAGACGCCGTGATCCTCGCGCCGTCCAACCCGGTCGTGAGCGTCGGCGCCATCCTCGCAATTCCCGGCGTACGCGGAGCACTGCGCACCACGAGCGCGAAGGTCGTCGGGCTCTCCCCCGTCATCGGCGGCAAGCCCTTGCGCGGCATGGCCGATGCGTGCCTCGAGACCATCGGCGTCGACACCACCGCCGAGGCCGTCGGGCGCTACTACGGCGCCCGCAGCGGCACCGGCCTCCTCGACGGGTGGCTCGTCCATTCCACCGATCACGCCGACGTACCGGGCGTGACCGTCCGCAGCGTTCCCCTGCTCATGACCGACCCCGCCGCGACCGCCGACATGGCGCGTGCCGCACTGGAACTCGCTGGAGTGACCCTGTGATGCCTTCCGACACCGCGACCGGCGCCGCCGTGCGCGACCACGCCCCCGGCGGCGCCATCGAAATCCGGCCCGTCGCCGGACTGCCTGAGTTCCGTCCCGGCGACGACCTCGCCGGTGCGGTGGCGACCGCGGCTCCCTGGCTGGCCGACGGCGACATCCTCGTCGTCACCAGCAAGGTCGTGTCCAAGGTGGAGGGCCGGATCGTCGATGCCCCCACCGACCCCGACGGACGCGACGCGCTCCGGCGGCGGCTGGTGACCCAGGAAGCGGTGCGGGTGCTCGCGCAGAAGGGCCGCACTCTCATCACCGAGAACAAGCTCGGCATCGTGCAGGCCGCATCGGGTGTCGACGGCTCCAACGTCGACTCCGCCGAACTGGCCCTGCTTCCCGAGAATCCGGACGCCAGTGCGGCCGTGCTCCGTCAGCGCCTCGCCGAGCTGCTGGGTGTCACCGTCGGAGTCGTCATCACCGACACCATGGGCCGCGCATGGCGCGTGGGGCAGACCGACGCCGCTATCGGTTCGGCGGGGGTGCCGGTCCTGCACTGCTACGCCGGTTCCCGAGATCCACAGGGCAACGATCTGCTCGTGACCGAAGTCGCAGTCGCCGACGAACTCGCCGCCGCGGGGGATCTGGTCAAGGGCAAGCTCGGCGGAGTCCCGGTCGCCGTGGTGCGGGGCCTCCACCTGGCCGACGACGGTTCGAACGCACGTGCCCTGATCCGCGGGGGTGAGGAAGACCTGTTCTGGCTCGGCACCGCCGAAGCACTCGAC
>NZ_JAUZMZ010000256.1:0-4868 GCF_036327435.1 Rhodococcus chondri
CGGCAATCCCGGTAGCGGCGAGTGACACCCTCCGCCGTCGGCGTGAGCTGGGAGGCGCACGCCGAGCTGGTGGTGGTCGGCGGTGGCGTCGCAGGACTCACCGCTGCCCGCGCCGCGTCCCTCCGAGGGTTGCGGGTACTGACGGTGAGCAAGGGCGGGCCCACCGACACCGCCACCCAATACGCGCAGGGTGGGATCGCGGTGGTCGCACCCGACGGCGACAGCGTCACCTCCCACGTTGCCGATACGGTCGCCGCCGGTGGTGGCCTGTGCGACGAACCGGTGGTCCATTCGATCGTCACGGCCGGTCCTGCCGCGATCGCCGCACTGACCGACCTCGGCGCAGTGTTCGACCGTGGTCGTGACGGCACCGTCGCGCGCACCAGAGAAGGCGGACACTCGACTCGCCGCATCATTCACGCCGGCGGCGATGCCACGGGGGCAGAGGTGCAGCGGGCACTGGGCGCCGCGGGTCTGCCCGTGTTGTTCGGGGCGACCGCTGTCCGGATCCTCACCGACCGTCGCGGTGTCACCGGTCTGCTCGTCCTCGACGGCCGCGGCCTCGGCGTGATCCACACCCCGGCCGTTCTCCTCGCCACCGGCGGACTCGGCCAGTTGTACGCGTGCAGCACGAATCCGTCCGGGGCCACCGCAGACGGAATCGCCCTCGCTCTGCATGCCGGTGCGACCGTCGCCGACCTCGAGTTCGTACAGTTCCATCCCACCGTGCTCTTCGCGTCCGGGAGCGTGGGACGCCGCCCGCTCATCAGTGAGGCCGTGCGCGGTGAAGGCGCCACGCTGCGCGATTCACGTGGTGAGTCGATCACCGAGGGTGTGCATCCCCTCGGCGACCTCGCGCCCCGCGACGTGGTCTCGCGCGCGATCGCCGAACGCCTCGCACTTCTCGGGGAGGACCACGTCTATCTCGATGCCCGGCGTATCGAGAACTTCGCCGAGCGGTTCCCCACCATCACGGCGTCCTGCGTCGAGGCCGGTCTCGATCCTGCCGCCGACCTGCTTCCCGTCGCGCCCGCCGCGCATTATGCGTGCGGAGGCGTCGTCACCGACGTGCACGGCCGCACCGCGGTCCCCGGTCTGTATGCGGCGGGGGAGGTGGCCCGCACCGGGCTGCACGGTGCGAACAGACTCGCATCCAACAGCCTCCTCGAAGGTTTGGTCGTCGGCGAACGCGCAGGCATCGCCGCGGCCACGGAACGGGGCGCACTGCGGGTCGAGGCCCTCGACGCGGCTGTGCCGGTCCGCCCACGGCTCGGGCGGGCCACGGTGCAGCAGGTGATGACCCGCCACGCCCTGGTAGTCCGCGACGCGGACGGTCTCGCCGCCGCAGACGCCGCACTGTCCGTCGCAGACATGCAGCTGTGCGCGACCGAGACCGACATCGAGGACGCTGCGCTCACCGTCACGGCCCGCGCGCTCGTCACGGCCGCGCAGCGCCGCACCGAGTCGCGAGGTTGTCACACTCGTCGTGACGTCCCCGAGAGTGACCCCGCGCAGGCTTCCAGCATCACGCTCGGCCTGGACGGGGACGGGGTCCTGTCCGTTCTGCCGCCGCACCCCCTCGCTTCGCACACTTTCGGCCCCCAACTGACAGGAGCACACTGACATGGCCACCGCGCTGCCCGCCGAACTCGATTTCGACGAGACACGCGCCCTGGTGAGGCGCGCGCTCGACGAAGATCTGCGGTACGGACCGGATGTCACGACCGACGCCACGGTTCCCGCGGACGCGGTGGCCACGGCGGCGGTGGTGTCGCGGCAGGCCGGTACCGTCGCCGGTCTCGATGTCGGCACCCTTGTCCTCGACGAAGTGATCGGCGCCGACCACTACCGGGTGCTCTCCCGGGTCGAGGACGGCCACCGCGTCGTACCGGGGGAGCCGGTGCTCACCGTGGAAGCCCCGACCCGAGGCCTGCTCACCGCCGAACGCACAATGCTCAACCTGCTGTGTCACCTGTCGGGTATCGCCACTGCGACCTCGCACTGGGTCGACGCGGTCGCCGGCACCGAGGCGAAGATCCGCGACAGTCGCAAGACTCTGCCCGGCCTGCGGGCATTGCAGAAGTACGCGGTTCGGGTCGGTGGGGGCGTCAACCACCGCATGGGGCTCGGCGACGAAGCGCTGATCAAGGACAACCACGTGGCCGCGGCCGGATCGATCGTCGCGGCGCTGCGTGCGGTGCGGGACCACGCGCCGGGTATCGCATGCGAGGTCGAGGTCGACAGCCTCGAACAGTTCGACGAGGTGCTCGCCGAGAACGCCGAGCTGATCCTGCTCGACAACTTCCCACTGTGGCAGACGCAGATTGCGGTGCAGCGCCGCAACACCCACGCGCCCCGGACCCGGCTCGAATCGTCCGGCGGCCTCACACTCGACGTGGCCGCCGAATACGCTCGCACCGGTGTCGACTACCTTGCGGTCGGTGCGCTGACTCATTCGGTGACGGTGCTCGACCTCGGATTGGACATGTAGGCGGCCGAAAAGTGCGCGGGCAGGCGTGTTTCGGCGCTGATCCGGGCGGCGGCGATCTGAGGCCATGTGAGGTACAACGCGCCGCAGAGGTCGGCGCCGTCCAGCCTGGCGTCGCGTAGATCCGCTCCGAGCAGATCGACCGCTGTCAGGTCGCTTCCCCTGAGATCGGCGGCAATCAGGCAGGCGCCGCGAAGATCCGCACCGCACAGTCGGCGTCCTCGCAGGTTCGCGCCTGCAAGATCGGCGCCGGAACGCAGAGCGGGATCCGGCGGGTCGGCTGCAGCGAAATGCCCTGCTCGAACCTCCGCGCTGATATCCACGAGCAGTGTGCGTACTTCGGAATGCAGTGCTTCCGGATCGATCGCGAACAGAGCACTCAGGCTCCCGCAGGTAGCGTCGTGGATCGTCGACACAAGTTCGCAGGCGTGTTGTGCGGCATCCGGATCGTAGGTTCGCTCTGCCGATTCGACGAGATGCCACAGCATTTCGTGCAGCTGTCTGACAAGGGCGAACGCCGCGAGCATGTCTCGCTGTGTCTCCGGACGTTCGCACGGGCCGCTGCCGGCGAACAGGCGCTGCGACACGACCTGCCCCGCACCGAAGCAGTCGAAGACCGTACAGCCGCGGAATCCCCGGGCCTGCAGTCTCGCGTGGATGGAGCAGGAGAAATCGGGCCCGAGGTGCCGGCACGGTGCGCCGGCAGACTTGTCCTCGGCGAAGTCGACCGAGCGGGAAAACCCGAAGGCAGTACAGCACAGCGCGAAACAGCTCGCGCAGTCGGCGCGCAGAGCAGTGCGCCGAATGTCGTGCGGCAGGGTCGAGCGGGATTGGCGTGACGAAGGCATGATCGCGGTACTCCGAGTGTCGATTCCGATGCAGGACGCCTGGCAGGGAACCCGGCGGGGTTCCCGCTGTGGACGCACGGAATCACCACCCCGTACCGGCGCGGTACGCGCCGGCGGGGAGCGGTGCGAATCAAAGACACATGGAGTTGATCACTGCTCGTGAGCCTAGCAGGCGACGAACCGGGATCCATGGCTAGGCATTTGTCTAGTGGCAGGTTGTGGTCTTTATGACGTACAACTGATATGTAGAGAACTTTGTCAAGAGGGCAAGGTGAGGCGCCTCCGGGGAGCGACCCCGAAGGCGCCTCTTCGCTTCGCCGCCAAGCCTGGGTGGGGAGCGTGTCGATAAGCGACGCGCGGTCAGACTGATATACGCGGGTTGGTTACCGCAGGACGGGATTTCGGCTGGATCGCATCCGCGTGTCTAGGATCGAGCGTCGGCCAGGGTGGGCCTGCTCATAGGTGTGTCGCGGGTCGATCCACGCGCTGTCACCACCGGTTCTCGTCCGGCGAAGCAGATCAGGAAATTCCCTCAGCAGTCCATCACCGCCAATGACCAGCACCAGCCCGCCAGCTCACGCGCAATCGCCACGTTCGCTATGACGGGTCGTTTGCGGCGTTCGAGAAACCCGACCCACCGCTGATGCAGGCGACGGTTACCCTCATCGCCTCGTGCACGAGCCGCAGCCGGCGCCAGATCCCAACGGGCCCGAATCCCCGCACCGACGCAATACCGTGCTCGGTGGTGCCAGGCCGCTTCCACCAGAAGTCGTCGGGCGTGGGTGTTGCCGGTTTTGGTGATCGATCCCTGCGCTCGCGACGAACCGGAGGAATGCTCCGAGGGCACCAAACCGACGAACGAGCCGATGGTGTTGCCGGTGAACCGAGTCCAGTCACCGATCTCCACCGCCAAGCCGAACCCGGTCAAGGTGCTCACCCCACGCAGGCAGCACATCCTGCGGACGATCGGGGTGAACTCACTCGCCGCGGCCATCTCCTCGATCGCCGTATCGAGGCGCCGGCGCCGGGCCTGCAGCGTAAGCACATGCTCGTAGTCGGCGTCGAACGCCATCCGCGTCGCCGGCAAGGTCAACTGTGGCGCGGCTTCGGTGCGCAACCACCGGTCGTGCGCGCCGGTCCAGGCGGTGCCGCCGTAGTAGACGATGCCGTAGCGCAGCAACAGTTTCGACAGGCGGTGACGGGCGCGCATCAGGTCCCCGCGGCAGTCCTCCCGGACCCGCACCAGATCCCGGGCCGCTTCCTGATCGACGCTGGGAATGGCCACCGAGGTGATCTCGTCCAGGCGCAGCAACCGGGCCAGGTGCACAGCGTCGCGGGCGTCGGTCTTGACCCGATCTCCCGACGGTTTCTGCAGCTTGGACGGGGCGGCGACCTCGCACCGGATGGTTGCGTCCATCAGAGTGGTGTAGAAGCCGGAGCTCAATGAGCTGACCGGCGTGTCGTAACCGGACGAAAGACGGTCACCGCGTGATTCTTCGAGAGAGCTACCAACTCGACTCGACGAAAGAGCA
>NZ_JAUZMZ010000257.1:0-4749 GCF_036327435.1 Rhodococcus chondri
CCACGAGGTCGAGGGTGACGACCCCGTCGTCGACCGCGGTGACGGTGCCGCTCAGCGTGAGCGTGTCGTACGCGTACCCCGGCACGCCGAGCCGCAACGAGATGGACTTGACCACCGCGCGGGGGCCTGCCCAGTCGGTGACGTACCGCTGCACGAGACCGGTGTCGGTGAGGATGTTGACGAAAATGTCCTTCGATCCCCGCTGCTGTGCCTTGTCGCGGTCGTGGTGGACGTTCTCGAAGTCTCTGGTGGCCAACGCCGTCGAGACGATGAATGTGGGATCACCATGGATGGACAGAGGTGGAAGCTCCTGGCCCACTGTCGTCGTGCGAGTGCTCACGCGTCCTCCTCGGCAGGCTGCCAGGCGTAGAGAGTCCAGGGTGCACCGCCGGTGTCGTCGTCGCCGGGGAAGTCCAGATATATTGCCCGCACCGGCATTCCGATCTTCACCGCGGCAGGATCGATGCCGCGCAGCTCGCCGAGCATGCGGACGCCCTCGTCGAGTTCGACCAGCGCCACGACGAACGGCAGCTGCCGTCCGGGCACCTTCGGAGCATGGTGCACCACGAAACTGAATACCGTGCCCCGACCGGACGAGACGACATAGTCGGTGGTCTCGGCCTTGTCCAGCCACAGCGCCGGCACCGGAGGGTGCTGCAGGGCGCCGTCGGGGCGGCGCTGGATGCGTAGTTCGTGGGCGGCGACACCGTCCCAGAAGAACTGCGTGTCGTGGGATGCGGACGGCCGGAGCAGACGTGTCGGATCCAGATCGTCGGGCACCGTGGCCGAAGCGCCCGCGTCGGGCGCCGTGGGCGGGGCGAACTTGAGGATGCGGAAGAGCATTTCGGCGACCACCTCGTCGCCGACCTTCCAGATGTTGCGGGTGGTGAAGAACCAGCCCTCGCCGAGACCGGTCTTCTTGGGGCCGACGACGTCCTCGAGAGTGGACTCGATGGTCACCTCGTCGCCGGGTCGCAGATAGCGGTGGTAGACCTGGTCGCAGTTCGTCGCGACGACCGACGTGTAGCCGGCCTCGTCGAGGATGTCGGTCATGCGGCCGAGCGGATCGTCCTTCTCCCGCTCGGCGCCGAGACCGCGCATCGTCCACACCTGCGCCATCGCGGGAGGTGCCACGAGACCGCCGTGCCCGGCTGCGGTCGCAGCGGATTCGTCGGTGTAGATCGGGTTGGTGTCGCCGATCGCCTCGAGCCAGTTCCGGATCATCGGCAGGTTCACCGGATCCCGGCCCGCACGCGGCGCGGACGGACCGTCGCCGCGCACACGGTCGGCGGCGGCGAGGATTGTCTCGGGAGTGCTCACGGTTTCGTCCTTCGCCGTCGTCATCGCGGAACCCGGGGCATGCCGAGGCCTGCGGTGGCGATCAGCTCGCGCATCACCTCGTTGACACCGCCGCCGAACGTGATCACGACGTTCCGCTTGGCCATCATGTCGAGCCAGCGCAGCAATTCGGCGGTGTCCTCATCGGCGGGATCACCGTGGCGTCCGACGATCTCCTCGGCCAGGCGGCCGACGCGCTGGATACGTTCGGTGGCGAAGACTTTCGTGGCGGAGGCATCGGCGATGTCCACGGCGTCGTTCTCGCTCGCGGCGACCTGCCAGTTGAGCAGTTCGTTGAGTCGGTACGTCGCGTGGATTTCACCGAGCGCGCGCCGCACGTCGGGTTCGTCCTGCAGATCGTGGGCCCGCACCCATTGCTGCAGGTGGTCGTAGATGCCCGCGACACGGCCGGCGGGACCGAGCATGACGCGTTCGTGGTTGAGCTGGGTGGTGATGAGCTTCCAGCCCCGGTTTTCTTCTCCCACAAGCATGCTCGCGGGTACTCGCACATCGCTGTAGTAGGTGGCGTTGACGTGGTGCGCGCCGTCGCACGTGATGATCGGGGTCCAGGAGAAACCCGGGTCCGACGTGTCGACGATGAGGATGGAGATGCCGCGGTGCCTCGAGTCGGCGGGACCGGTGCGCACGGCGAGCCAGATGTAGTCGGCGTCGTGGCCGCCGGTGGTGAAGATCTTCTGGCCGTTGACGACGTAGTGGTCGCCGTCGCGTACCGCGGTCGTGCGCAGTGCCGCAAGGTCGGTTCCGGCTTCCGGTTCGGAGTAACCGATCGCGAAGTGCACCTCTCCGGCGAGGATGGCGGGCAGGAACTTCCGCTTCTGTTCCTCGGTGCCGTACACCTGCAGGGTCGGGCCGACGGTCTGCAGCGTCACGCCGGGCAGCGGAACGTCGGCGCGCATGGCCTCGTTGGCGAAGATCTGCTGTTCGACGTCGCCGAAGCCGTGGCCGCCGAACTCGACCGGCCACCCGACTCCGAGCCATCCGTCCTTACCCATGCGGCGCACCACCTCGCGGTAGGTGGGCCCGTGCCTCTCGGTCCGCATGATCGCGGCTTCCTCGGCGGAGACGAGGTTCGAGAAGTAGTGACGCAGCTCGGCTTGCAGCGCGTGCTGGTCGTCGGTCAGATCGATGAACACCGGGCCCCCACGAGGTCGAGTCGGTAGGAAGCGCCGCCGAGCAGCCGCGCGAGATCCTTGGCAGTCGATGAATAGCGATGCAGCGGATATGTTTCGTCCACGCCGATGCCGCCGTGCAGGTGGTGCAGCACGCGCATGGCGGGCGGTAGTTCCGCGGCGATCCAGTAGGCGGTCACGTCGAGATCGTCTGCCGCGTCCAGACCTTCGGCGACGCGCCACATCGACGACAGCGCCGCGACGTGCAGTGTGCGAGCGGTGACGTACACGTCGGCAATCTGCTGCGAGACCGCCTGGAAGGTGGCGAGCGGTTTGCCGAACTGGTGTCGCTCGCTCAGGTGATGGGCCGTGAGTTCGGTTGCACCCGAGATCAATCCATCGGCATATGCTCCGATGGACGCAATTGCGAGACGGTAGAGCGTGGCGACTGCGGAAGCGGAATCGTCCCGGTCGCCGAGCAGGGATCCCACCGCTCCGTCGAGACGTAGCGAGAACTCGGGGCTTGCCGCGGAGGAAGGACTCTCGCGCAGCGTGACGCCTTCGGCATCCGCCGGCAACGCGACGACACCGGCATCGGTGGGCACGAGGATGTACCGCGCGCGATCGGCATAGGGCACCGCGACGAACGAGCCCGTGACCGCATACCCGTCGCCTGCGGCGACGGCGGTGGCCGTGGGCGTCTCCGGGAAGGGCCGGCCCGGCTCGGCAAGGGCGGCGGTGAGCACCGCACCGTCGCCGACCCCGGCGAGAATCGTGCCCTGCTGGGCCTCGGTGGCAAGCGCCAGCACGGGCAGCACACCGAAACCGACGGTGGCGAGCGCCGGTACCGGCGCGGCGGCGCGCCCAACCTCGGTGAGGACGGTCAGCGCCTCGGCGACGCCGAGCCCCGAACCGCCGAGCCGCTCCGGCAGGGCGAGGGACAGCAGGTCGGCTCCGGCGAGCGCCGACCAGAGCTCGTCGGCGCCGAGGTTCCGGGCGAGAAGATCGGCGGCGACGCCGGCCACTTCCTCCTGCGTCTCGTCACGTGCGAAATCCACCGTTACCACCTTCGATATAGAACGTGTTCTAGTTGTAGCACCATCGTGGTCGTCGGCGAAAGCACTGCCAGTTTCACGCGCGGCCGCGCCACGGACGCCGACGATCCCACCCAGTGGAATGCCTAGCCGCGCGGAAGACCCAGCAGGCGTTCCGCCGCGACCGTGAGCAGGATCTGCTCGGTGCCCCCGGCGATCGTCAGGCAGCGGGTGTTGAGAAATTCCCGACTCAGCGGGCCCTCGATCCATCCGGCCTCACCGGCCAGGTCCATCGTGAGTTCCGCGGTGTCCTGGCGCTGTCGCACGCCGATCAGCTTTCGCACACTCGACGCCGCCCCCGGATCCTGTCCCTCCAGTTGCGCCAGCGTGGTGCGCAGATCGAGCAACGACCCCGCCAGAGCCTCGCCGATCTGAGCGCCGATCCGGTCTTCCGCAATCGGGTCGCCGGGCGTGGACAACTCGAGCAGCCCTTCGATCGCCGCACCCAGCGAGGATTTGCCGCCCATCGCGACACGCTCGTTCGCGAGGGTCGTGCGGGCCAGTTTCCAGCCGCCCCCGAGCTCACCCACGACACAGTCGTCGGGAACGAACACCGCGTCGAGAAAAACCTCGTTGAACAGCGCATCGCCAGTGATCTCCCGCAGTGGGGTGACGGTCAGACCGGCCGATTTCATGTCCACGAGGAAGTACGTGATGCCCTTGTGTTTCGGAGCGTCACGATCGGTGCGGGCAAGGCAGATCGCCCAGTCCGCCTGCTGCGCCAGCGAAGTCCAGACCTTCTGTCCCTGCAGCTTCCAGCCGCCCTCCACCCTCTCGGCGGTGGTGCGCAGAGCGGCCAGGTCCGAGCCGGCACCGGGTTCGGAGAACAGCTGGCACCATTCGATCTCCCCACGCAGCGTGGGAAGCGCGAAGCGTTCGATCTGCTCGGCGGTGCCGTGCTCGAGGATCGTGGGAACGGCCCACCATCCGATCACCAGATCGGGTCGTGCGACACCGGCGGCCGCGAGTTCCTCCTGGATGAGAATCTGCTCGGCCGCTCCGGCGCCGCGTCCGTACGGCGGCGGCCAGTGGGGCGCGAGGTATCCGGTGTCGGCGAGTGCGGCGCGGCGCTGCTCCTCCGGCCGGGCCGCGATGTCGCTGATCTCGGCGCGGATACGCGACCGCTCGCCCTCGTACCCGGACAGGTCGATACCCAGCTGCCGGCGGACACCGGCGCGGGTCAGTTC
>NZ_JAUZMZ010000258.1:0-4709 GCF_036327435.1 Rhodococcus chondri
GAGCATCACCGGGTCGGTCCAGCTGCCGATGAAGATCCCGCCGATCTGCTCGGACTGCACGGCCGCGAGCGCGTCGTCGGCACCGGTGACACCGACATTGAGCAGTTGCGCCAGCTTCTGACGCAGGGTGAGAGAGGCGAGCAGTTCATCGCCGCACGCGGACACCGCCGCGCTCGCCCCCTCGGGCTGCGCCGGCGGAGCGGGTGAACTCGTAGGGGACGGCAGCACCTCGTCCGAAGCGGCCTCGGAGGATGCGGGAGCGTCGGAGGCCGACGGCGCGACGTCGACGGCGCTGTCCGCGCCGCATCCCGAGGCGGCAAACGCGGCCGCGAGGACGACGACGAGGCTGTGACGGATCCGCATGGTGCACGACGGTAGCCCAACGCCGTGACGCCCATCCCGACCGCCCTTCCGACCGGGTAGGGTGCATCCGAGCGTTACCGATACGACACAGGGGGTGCGCGTGGCCGCAGACCTGATCCTCATTGCCTACGACGGGTCCGAGAACTCCAAGCGCGCCGTCCGATACGCGGGCCGCTTCCTCGAATCCTGCCGTGCGGTCGTGGTCACCGCGTGGGAGCCGATGGTGCGGCAGGCCGCGCGGATGTCCGGGCTGTCGGGAGTCATGCAGCCCGAATGGGTGCCCGACGAGGACAGCGAGGACGTTGCGCTCACCGACGCGAAGGTCGTCAACGCCGAGGGTCTCGAACTGGCCAACGCGACGGGCCTGCACGCCGAGGGCCGCACCATCGAGGTTGTCAACGCAGTATGGGCGGCGATCATCGAGGCGGCCGACGAACTGGACGTCGACATCATCGTCACCGGTACCCGCGGCACCACCGGACTGCGCTCGCTGCTGCAGTCGTCGGTGGCCGACCACGTGTTGCGCCACAGCCACCGGCCCGTCCTGATCGTGCCACCGGGCCGCTGACCGCGTCGCGCGCAAGGATATCGTCGACAGACCATGGACGGTTTCCTGCTCTCGCGCGCCGATCGCACCGTACAAACCACCGGAACACGACGTCTGTACTCGGACGTCACCTCGGCGTCCCGGGCACTGCGCCGCAACGAGGCCGAGTTGATCGCCGGGGCCCTGCCGTTCGATCCCGAGCGTCCCGTCGCCCTGGCCCAGCCCGAAGAGATCGTCGTCACCGACGGGCCGTGGAAGCCGCCGGAGGATCTGCCGGACCTGCCACCCGTGCGCGTGGCCGCCCAGATACCGCTGCCGCGCGTCCACGTCGCACGGGTGCGTTCCCTCGTCGAACGCCTCGAACTGGACGAGTTCGACAAGGTGGTCGCGGCTCGACGGGTCGCGCTCGAGGCGGACGACCCGATCGATCCGCTCGCGCTGGCCGCCCGCATGATCGACCGGCACCCGGACGCTGCCACGTACGCCCTCGACCTCAGTGCCGCCGGTGAACGGTTCTGGGGACACACGCTCGTCGGTGCGAGCCCCGAACTCCTGGTCAGCGTGCGCGGCGACACGGTCACATGCCGTCCGCTCGCCGGGACGGCCGCGCGTGACGACGACCCGGTCGCCGACGAGTGGGCCGGCGAACAGTTGCTGGCGTCGGCGAAGAACCTGGCCGAGCACGCCTTCGTCACCTCCTGGATCCGGGCGCGGCTGGCACCGCTGTGCAGCGACCTCGACATCCCCGCCACCCCCGAACTGACCTCCACCCCGGACGTGTGGCATCTCGCCACACCCATCACCGGAACCCTGCGCGACCCGCACACCGACGCCCTCACCGTGGCGGCCGCGTTGCACCCCACTCCCGCCGTTGCGGGCACCCCCACCGAGGCGGCCCTGGCCACCATCCGGGCGGTCGAAGGCGACCGCCGCTTCTACGGCGGCGCTGTCGGTTGGTGCGACGCCGGTGGCGACGGCGATTGGCTCGTCGCGATCCGCTGCGCCGAACTGAGTTCCGACGGGCTGCGGGCCGTCGCGTGGGCAGGAGGAGGCATCGTCGCCGGCTCCGATCCGCACGCCGAACTCGACGAGACCACCGCGAAACTGCGCACGTTGCTGGGCACTCTCGGCCTCTGATCGCACCGCGTCGAACGCGCCATCTGCGCAGCGTCGAACGCGCCATCTGCGCAGCGTCGAACGCGCCATCTGCACCGCGTCGAGCGCAGGATCCGGAGCGGTGGCGCGGGGTGATACCTTGACGCGAGCAAAACGTCATGCGTCGACGATCGATGGGGAGTTGGGTATGGGGAAGTTCCTGGGACCGGGCCTTGGCAGCGTAGTTGTCGGTGCCGTGCTCGGTGTGGTGGCGGTATTCGGTGTGACGGCCGCACTGCAGGAAAACTCGCGACCGCAGATCGATCGCAGCGGCAACGCCGATTCGTCCCTGCTGAACCAGGTTGAGTACGGCAGCCGCTGACGGCGCCGGTAACGCTTCGAGTTCAAGCACGTACCGAGGCGCGACGGAGCTTCCGTCCGCCGAACCCCTGTCGCGGCGGTGGTTGTACGCGGTCGCCGCGGTCGCGTTCGTATTGGCGTTCGTTCAGGTCCCCGGCCTGATCGTCGCCGATACGAAATACGACCTGACCCAGAACCCGATCGGTTTCCTCACGCGCGCCGCTCACCAGTGGAGCAGTGCGGCGCCACTCGGGCAGGTGCAGAACCAGGCATACGGCTACTTCTTTCCGCACGGCTCGTTCTTCGCCGCCGGGCAATTCCTGCACATTCCCCCGTGGATCACGCAGCGCGTGTGGTGGGCGCTGCTGCTGATCGTGGGTTTCTGGGGTCTGGTGCGGCTCGCCGAGGCTCTCGGAATCGGCAGTCGCAGCTCACGGGTGATCGCCGCGACGGTGTTCGTGTTGTCGCCTCGGGTGCTGACCACTCTCGGGTCCATCTCGTCCGAGGCGCACCCGATGATGCTCGCGCCGTGGGTACTTCTGCCGGTGGTGCGGTATCTGAACACCCCGCACGCCGTGTCCCACCGGAAACTCGCGGCGCAGTCCGCCGTCGCCGTGGCGCTGATGGGTGCGATCAACGCCGTCGCGACCGCCGCTGCCTGCCTCATCGCCGCCCTGTGGTGGGTCGCGCACCGCCCGAACCGGCGGTGGTGGCGGTTCACCGCATGGTGGTTGCCGCTGTGCTTGGTCGCGGTGACGTGGTGGATGGTGCCGTTGCTGCTGCTCGGCAGCGTCAGCCCGCCGTTCCTCGACTTCATCGAATCGTCGGGCGTCACCACCGAGTGGACGTCGCTCGCCGAAGTACTGCGCGGCACCAGTAGCTGGACGCCGTACGTCTCGCCCGAGCGCATCGCGGGCGCGGTCCTGGTCACCCAGCCCGCGGCGGTGCTTGTCACCGGTCTGCTGGCCGCGGCCGGCATGGCAGGGTTGGCGATGCGTTCGATGCCGGCGCGCGGCCGGTGGACGCTGATCCTGTTCGTCGGGGTCGCGGGACTCGGGGCGGGGTATGTCGGCCAGCTCGATTCGCCGTTCGCCGAGCAGGTGCGCCTGTTACTGGACTCCACCGGCGCGCCACTGCGCAACGTCCACAAACTCGAACCGCTCGTGCGGCTCCCGCTGGTGCTCGGCCTCGCGCATCTGCTGCGGTGGGTGCCGCTGCCCGGCTCCGTGTCGTGGCCGCGGGCGCGCAACGCCTTCGCCCACCCGGAACGCAATCCGATGGTCGCGTTCACGACGCTCGTTCTCGTCGCGCTGACACTGGCCACGTCGCTGGCATGGACCGGCAAGCTCGCGCCGCGCGGCGCGTACGACGAGGTGCCCGAATACTGGCACCAGACCGCGCAGTGGCTGAACGAACACACCTCGGACCGCGGTGAGCGCGCACTGCTCGTGCCCGGCGCCCCGTTCGGCAGCCAGATCTGGGGACTCACCCGCGACGAACCGCTCCAGGCCCTCGCCTCCACCCCGTGGGCGTCACGCGACGCGGTGCCGCTGGTGCCGCCCGGCGCGATCCGCGCCCTCGACGCCGTGCAGCGTCACATCGCCGACGGGCGCCCGTCCCCCGGGCTCGCCGCGACCCTCCGCGGGCAGGGCCTGGGCTATCTCGTCGTCCGCAACGACCTGGATCCGGAGACTTCCCCCTCGGCGCGACCGGCGCTCGTGCACCGCGCGGTCGAGGGCTCTCCCGGACTCGAGCGTGTCGCCGCGTTCGGGCCCGATATCGAGCTCGAACCCGCGGAGGATTTCGTCGCCGACGCCGACCTGCGGCCCGTGTACCGGGCGATCGAGATCTACCGCGTCACCGAACCCGCCGACGCGCCCGTCGGTCCGTACGTGGTCGACGCCGCGTCGGTGCCGCTGGTGCAGGGCGGACCCGAATCGTTGCTGCGGCTCAACGCGCGCCGACCGGACCGCGTCGGACCCACACTGCTCGCGGCCGACGCCGCCCGGGCCGGGCTCCCCGTCGACACGGTGACCGTCACCGACACCCCGACCGACCGCGAAACCGATTACGGGCAGGTCGACCATCACTCGTCGACGATCCGCGCCGCGGACGATCCGCGCCGGACCCACAATCGGGTGCCGGACTACCCGGTGCCGGATACCGAACTCGTGCGTGCCGAGTGGGAAGGTGCGCGCCTGAGCGTGTCGAGTTCCGCGTCGGACGCCACCCAGCTCGGCGGCACCTCTGTCGGCAGCGGGCCCGCCGCGGTCGTCGACGGTGATCCGGCCACCGGCTGGCACAGCAACGGGCTCGAATCCGCGGTCGGGCAGTGGTTGCAGCT
>NZ_JAUZMZ010000259.1:0-4682 GCF_036327435.1 Rhodococcus chondri
TCTTCGACGGTTTCCGCACCTCGCACGAACTCAACACCACCGAGACCCTGTCCGACGACGACCTGCGCGCCCTGGTGCCCGAGGGCCTGATCCGCGACCACCGCGGTCGCGCGCTGTCGCCGGAACGTCCCTTCATCCGGGGCACCGCCCAGAACCCGGACACCTACTTCCAGGCTCGGGAGACGGTCAACCCCTTCTACACCCGGGTTCCGGCAGTGGTGGACGAGCTGATGGCACAACTCGGGCAGCGCACCGGACGCGACATGCGCATCGTCGACTACACCGGCCATCCCGAGGCGGAGCGGGTGCTGGTGCTCATGGGGTCCGGGGCGCAGACCGCCGCCGAAACGGTCCGGGTTCTCGCCGAGGCCGGGGCGAAGGTGGGTGCGGTGCAGGTACGGCTGTATCGGCCGTTTCCCGCCGAGGCGCTGCTCGCCGCGCTGCCCGCGACGGTGCGCACGATCGGGGTGCTCGACCGCACCAAGGAACCGGGCTCGTTCGGAGAGCCGCTGTACCTCGATGTCGTCGCCGCGTTGGCCGAGGCGTACGCCTCCGGGCAGCGGGCGCATCTGCCGCGGGTGTGCGGCGGCCGATACGGGCTCTCGTCGAAGGAATTCACCCCCGCCATGGTCGCGGGGGTGCTCGCCGAACTCGCCCGCGAGCACCCGCGGAGCAGGTTCACCGTCGGTATCGACGACGACGTGTCGGGCACGAGCATCGCCTATGATCCCGGCTTCGACCTCGAAGCCGACGACACGGTGCGGGCGGTGTTCTACGGCCTCGGTTCCGACGGCACCGTCGGTGCCAACAAGAACACCATCAGGATCCTCGGCGCGCAGGCAGACCTGCACGCCCAGGCCTACTTCGTCTACGACTCGAAAAAGTCCGGCTCACAGACTGTTTCGCATCTGCGTTTCGGACCCCGCCCGATCCGGGCACCGTATCTGATCGGCCGGGCCGATTTCGTGGGCTGCCACCAGTTCCAATTCCTCGAGAAGGTCGACGTGCTCGGCTGCGCGGCGGACGGCGCCTCGGTGCTGCTGAACTGCCGGTACCCGGCCGACAGGGTGTGGGATGCCCTGCCGCGGCGCGTCCAGCAGCAGATCCTCGACAAGCACCTGACGCTGTACGCGGTCGACGCGGGCCGCATCGCCCGACAGGTCGGTCTGGCCGGACGGATCAACGTGGTCCTGCAGACCGGCTTCTTCATGATCTCCAACGTGCTGCCCCGTGAAGAGGCGCTCGCCCGGATCAAAGACGCCGTCGCCACCACCTACGCCGATCACGGCGCCGACGTGGTCCGGCGCGAACTCGAAGCGGTCGACCTTGCCGTCGAATCCCTGCACCGGATTCCCGTCCCGGACCAGGTGAGCAGCACCGCCGAGCCGACCCCACTCGTGCCCGACCACGCCCCCGAATTCGTGCGCACTGTCACCGCGGAGATGATGGCCGGCCGCGGCGACGCGTTGCCCGTCAGCGCTCTGCCGGCCGACGGCAGCTATCCCAGCGGCACCACCGCCTACGAGAAACGCAACATCTCCGAACTGGTCGCCGTGTGGGATCCCGATGCGTGTATCCAGTGCGGCAACTGCAGTTTCGTGTGCCCGCACAGCGTCATCCGCACCAAGTTCTACGACGGGGATCAACTCACCGACGCCCCGCCGACCTTCCCGTCGGCCCCGCTCGGGGCCGTCGGGCTGCCGCAGGCCCGCTACAGCCTGCAGGTCTACGTCGAGGACTGCACCGGCTGCGGCCTGTGCGTCGAGGCCTGTCCTGCGCTCACCCCCGGCGCTCCACCCGCGAAGGCGATCAATCTCGCTCCGCGCGAGCCTCGGGTGGCCGACGAGCGGGAGAACATCGCGTTCTTCGAAACCCTGCCCGTGGTCAACCGCTCACGCGTCGACTTCGGCACCGTACGCGGCACCCAGTTCCTCGAGCCGCTGTTCGAGTTCCCCGGCGCCTGTGTGGGCTGTGGGGAGACGCCGTACCTCAAGCTGCTCTCGCAGCTGTTCGGCGACCGGGCGATGATCGCCAACGCCACGGGGTGTTCGTCCATCTACGGGGCCAACCTGCCGACCACCCCGTGGACCACCAACGCAGACGGGCGCGGGCCCTCCTGGTCCAATTCGCTGTTCGAGGACAACGCCGAATTCGGGCTGGGAATGCGGCTCGCCGCCGACGAGCACGCCGAGCTGGCCCGGCGGCGACTCACCGAGCTACGGGACACGATCGGGGCGAGCCTCGTCGACGAAATCCTGACGGCGTCGCAACTGCGCGAGTCCGAGCTACGCGCCCAGCGGGAGCGGGTGGCCGAACTCGAACTGCTTCTCGCACAGCTGGATCCGGAGTCGACCGCCGACCTGCGCAGTGTGCTCGATCATCTGGTGCGGCGCAGTGTGTGGATCGTCGGGGGCGACGGCTGGGCCTACGACATCGGTGCCGGCGGTCTCGACCATGTCCTCGCCAGCGGCCGCAACGTCAACATCCTGGTACTCGACACCGAGGTGTATTCCAACACCGGCGGTCAGATGTCCAAGGCCACCCCGCTCGGGGCGATCGCGAAATTCGCCGCCGCCGGCAAGACCGTGCCGATGAAGGATCTCGCGCTGCAGGCCATCGCATACGGAAACGTCTACGTCGCCCGCGTCGCGATGGGCGCCGACCCTCAGCACACGTTGCAGGCGATGCGCGAAGCCGAAGCCTACGAGGGTCCCTCCCTCGTGATCGCCTACAGCCAGTGCATCGCACACGGCATCGACATGCGTCACGGGATGGACCAGCAGTACCGCGCGGTGGCCAGCGGGCACTGGCCGCTGATCCGCTACGACCCGGTCCTGCGGGCAGCGGGACGGAACCCGTTCCTGCTCGACTCGCACCGCCCACGCATCTCCCTCGACGACTACCGCAGCCGGGAACTGCGCTACCGCGCCCTCGCCAACAGCAACCCGGCCGAATACGACCGGATCCTCGCCCTCGCCGAAGAGGCGGTCGCACAGCGCTGGAGCCGCTACGAGCAGATGGCTTCTCAAGGGCCGCAGCACTTCACGGCTGACGCCCGGAAGGAGTCGTGATGGATCTGTCGACGCGGTACCTGGGTCTGGCACTGCAGAATCCACTGGTGGCGGCGGCCTCCCCGCTGTCGCGGACGGTCGACGGGATCCGGCGGCTCGCCGACGCCGGTGTCGGCGCGGTGGTGCTCTACTCGCTGTTCGAAGAGCAACTGCGACGCGAGACGGAACGCAATGCGGCACTGACCGAGCACGGTTCGCAGAGCTACGCGGAGTCGCTGTCCTACTTTCCGTCGGTCGTCGAACGCGACCCCGGCCCGCGCCGCTACCTGAGCCTGCTCGAACGTGCCGCGCAGGCGGTGCCCGTACCGGTGATCGGCAGCCTGAACGGTGTCACCCCGGGTGGCTGGACGGACTATGCCCGGTCGATGCAGGACGCCGGTGCCGCCGCGATCGAGCTGAACATCTACTACCTGCCCGGTGATCCGCACATCAGCGGCAGGGACGTCGAACAACGGCACCTCGACGTCCTGGCCCGGGTCAAGGACGCCGTCACTGTGCCGGTGGTGGTCAAGATCAGCCCGCACTTCAGTTCTGTCGGGGAAATGGCGCTGCGTCTCGACGAGGCCGGGGCCGACGGGCTGGTGCTGTTCAACCGGTTCCTCCAGCCCGACATCGACTGCGAAACCCGCACCGTGGTCCCGGACATCCAGCTGTCCACCGCCGCCGAGTCCCGCCTGCCCCTGACCTGGATCTCCCTGCTGCGCCGGCGGATCGACGGCGCACTCGCCGCGAGCGGAGGAGTCGAGGACGCCACCGACATCATCAGGTACCTGCTGGCCGGGGCGGATGTCGTGCAGTCGGCGTCGGCGTTGCTGCGCCACGGCGCCGAGTACGCCACCGTCCTGCTCGACGACGTGCGTCACTGGATGCGCCGCAAGGAGTATCGCAGCGTCGACGAGTTCCGCGGGCTGCTCGCCGTGCCGTCGGGCGTGGACGGGACGAGCCGCGAACGCGGCGACTACGTCAGCGCACTTCGCGACGCCAACACCCGCGCCTACGACGTGCTGTGAAGCCCCGGTCCGGAGTCACGCTCGCGACCGCGACGACAGCGGCGATCGCGGCGACCCCGGCGAGGACGAGGTAGGCGTCGGCGTAGCTACCGGTCGCGGCGGCCAGGGCGGTTCCCGCCCACGGCGCCAGTGCCATGACCACAACGACGGGGGCCGACATCAGCCCGCTCAGGCGCCCGTAGTGGGTCGAGCCCCACCGGTCGGTGATGGCGGTGGCCTGGATCAGGGTGAACAATCCGCGCACCAGTCCCGCGCCGATAGCCGCGCTGATCAACGCAGCGGCCGTGGTCACCGCGCCGAGCAGTGCGGTGGTAGCCGCGGTCCCGGCCAGGATCCCCACAATGCGGCCGCGGACGCTGGTGCGGGCGACCAGGGTCAGGTAGCCCAGACGGCCGAGGACTTGTCCGGCGCCGCCGAGCCCGAGCGTCAACGCCGCCACAGATGGGGAAAAGCCCTGTTCGAGCAGCAACGGCAGGATCTCCCTGCTGCGCCGGCGGATCGACGGCGCACTCGCCGCGAGCGGAGGAGTCGAGGACGCCACCGACATCATCAGGTACCTGCTGGCCGGGGCGGATGTCGTGCAGTCGGCGTCGGCGTTGCT
>NZ_JAUZMZ010000025.1:0-39872 GCF_036327435.1 Rhodococcus chondri
ACCGGCGACAGATCCTCGGCGATCCGGCCGAGATCCGGTCGGCGCAGATACTCGCTGCGGTCGCCCACCCTGCTGCGCACCACAGCAGGGTCGCCGAGACCGAGTTGTCGCAGCTCGGCGACGAGGAGGTCGACATCGAGCGGTTGACGGACCGCATCGCGGGCGGCGGCGTGAGCGGCGCGGAACTCGAGCATCCTGCCGGTGGGGAGACCGTTTCCGGCCCGGCCGAGCCCGATGCGTGCCTGTGTGAGCAGGCGCAGCCTTCCCCAGAAGTCCTCCGGCTCCGTCACTTCCATGCCGCTACCTTCCTGCCACGGCCGGCCCTCACGCAACGCGGCCGGTGAGCGCACGCAACGGGGAGACCGCGGCGTCGACGGGCAGGATACGGCCGGCATCGTCGGCCATACCCAGACTCTGCAGCCACCGCTCGAACTCGGGGGCCGCGCGCAGGCCCAGCGCGCGTCGCACGTACAGGGCGTCGTGAAACGACAAGCTCTGGTACCCGAGCATCACGTCGTCCGCACCCGGGACGGTGATCACGAACGACACCCCGGCCACCCCGAGAAGGGTGAGCAGTACGTCCATGTCGTCCTGGTCGGCCTCCGCGTGATTGGTGTAGCAGACGTCGACGCCCATCGGCAGTCCGAGGAGTTTTCCGCAGAAGTGGTCTTCGAGACCGGCCCGGATGATCTGCTTGCCGTCGTAGAGATACTCGGGACCGATGAAACCGACGACCGTATTGACGAGCAGCGGTTCGAATTCGCGGGCGACGGCGTATGCGCGGGCCTCGAGGGTCTGCTGGTCGACGGCTTTGCCGCCGGTGCCGAGGTGTGCTCCGGCCGACAGCGCCGAGCCCTGGCCGGTTTCGAAGTACATGACGTTGTCGCCGGCAGTTCCGCGTCCGAGCGACCTGCCCGCCTCGTTCGCCTCGCGTAGCAGGCCGAGGTTCACACCGAAACCGGCATTGGCGCGCTCGGTGCCGGCGATCGACTGGAAAACGAGGTCGACGGGAGCACCGGTCTCCATCAACCCCATCGTGGTGGTGACGTGGGAGAGCACGCACGACTGCGCGGGAATGTCGAAGCGCAGACGGATCTCGTCGAGCAGCTCGAGCAGGTCGGCGGTGGCGCGTGGCGAGTCGGATGCCGGGTTGATACCGATCACCGCATC
Organism: Rhodococcus chondri; assembly: GCF_036327435.1. Classification (NCBI taxonomy): domain Bacteria; kingdom Bacillati; phylum Actinomycetota; class Actinomycetes; order Mycobacteriales; family Nocardiaceae; genus Rhodococcus; species Rhodococcus chondri. Next base: position 1,171 of record NZ_JAUZMZ010000025.1, read on the forward strand.
GCCGCAGCCCATGAGCAGCCCGTCGAGGATTGCGGCGGCGATACCGCGCGGGTCGTCGGTGGGGTGATTGGGCTGGAGCCGGGTGCCGAGACGCTCGGGCAGCCCGATCGTCGTCCGGAACGCAGATGTGACCGTGATGGTCCGCGCCACGGCCGTCAGGTCCTGGTTGCTCATGAGTTTGGCGACCGCCGCGACCATTTCCGGTGTGAGTCCGGCGGCAACGGCAGCGAAGGTTTGCGCGGCGTCCGGGCGGGCCGCGGTGCCCAGCAACCAATCCCGCAGCCCACCGACGGTCAGGTGTGCCACGGTGCGGTAGGCGTCGCGGTCGTGACCGTCCAGGATCAGGCGGGTCACCTCGTCGGTTTCGTACGGCACCACCGGCTCGGTGAGGAACGTGTCGAGGCCGACATCGGCCAGTGCCCACTGGGCGGCGGTCCGCTCGGCGTCGGATTCGGCGGCGCACCCGGCGAGTTCGTCGCCGGACCTGCGTGGCGTGGCTTTGGCGAGGAGGTCGACGAGGCCGTCGAACGAATACGTGGCGCCTGCGAGCTGCTGGACGTATGCGGTCATCGGAGGTCTTCCGCCGCCCGTCCCGGGACGGGGCACGCGTCGGCCGCCTCCGCGACCACCTGTGGTTCCGCTGCCGGTTCCGGCCGGTCGCCGCGCTCCCAATGCATGCCCAGGAGCGGTTCGGTGGCGTCGAGGTCGTGGTTCTCGGCAGGTGTGAAAGCGCGTCCGCGAGTGAGGAACCGCAGCCCCTCGGGAGATTCGAGGCTGAACCCGGAGCCGCGCCCGGGCACCACGTCGAGCACAAGCCGGGTGTGTTTCCACACGTCGAACTGAGGACCGGAGATCCACACCGGCACTGCCTCCTGTCCCGACGGGGCGTTTTTGGGGATCTCGCCCGCGGAGAGCCGCAGGTCGAGGACACCGAGCAGGACGTCGCGGTCACCGACGATGAAGTCGCCGTCCGGATAGCACATCGGCGCGGAGCCGTCGCAGCAGCCTCCGGACTGATGCATCATCAGCGGACCGTGCCGCCCGGCAAGCGTCCGGAGCAGGTCGACGGCGCCTTCGGTGGCGACGATGCGGAGGGGAACTGTCATATCGCGCGGGCCTCCTCGTCGGCGGCGCGAGAAACACGCCGAATGCGCGGCGCCTGCCACATCGTCGCAGGATGCGGCAGGCGCCGAGGTCGGATCAGAAGAATCCCTGAGCCTTCGGAGCGTAGGACACCAGCAGGTTCTTGGTCTGCTGGTAGTGGTCGAGCATCATGTGGTGGTTCTCGCGGCCGATGCCGGACTGCTTGTAGCCGCCGAACGCGGCATGTGCCGGGTACTGGTGGTAAGTGTTCGTCCACACCCGTCCGGCCTGGATCGCGCGGCCGGCGCGGTAGGCGACCCCGCCGTCGCGGGACCACACGCCCGCCCCGAGACCGTAGAGGGTGTCGTTGGCGATGGAGATCGCGTCGTCGAAGTCGCGGAACGAGGTGACCGACACGACCGGCCCGAAAATTTCTTCCTGGAAGATGCGCATCTTGTTGTCGCCCTGGAAGATCGTCGGCTGGACGTAGTACCCGCCGGACAGATCGCCGCCGAGATCGGCGCGCTCACCGCCGGTGATGACCCGGGCGCCTTCGTTCTTGCCGATCTCGATGTACGACAGGATCTTCTCGAGCTGGTCGTTGGATGCCTGCGCGCCGATCATCGTTTCGGTGTCGAGCGGGTCGCCTTGACGCACCGCCTTGGTGCGCACCGCCGCCAGCGACAGGAAGTCGTCGAAGATGTCCTGCTGGATCAGGGAACGGGACGGGCACGTGCACACCTCACCCTGGTTGAGGGCGAACATCGTGAAGCCCTCGAGCGCCTTGTCCCGGTAGTCGTCGTTCGCCGACAGGACGTCGGAGAAGAAGATGTTAGGGCTCTTGCCACCGAGTTCGAGGGTGACGGGGATCAGGTTCTGCGACGCGTACTGCATGATCAGCCGGCCCGTCGTGGTCTCGCCGGTGAACGCGATCTTGCGGATTCGCGGGCTCGACGCGAGCGGCTTACCGGCCTCCACACCGAAGCCGTTGACGATGTTGAGCACGCCGTCCGGCAGCAGATCGCCGATGACCGAGATCAGGTACAGGATCGAGGCGGGGGTCTGCTCTGCCGGCTTGAGGACTACGGCGTTACCCGCTGCGAGCGCCGGCGCGAGCTTCCACACGGCCATGAGGATGGGGAAGTTCCAGGGGGTGATCTGCCCGACCACGCCGAGCGGCTCGTGGAAGTGGTAGGCCACCGTGTCGGAGTCGATCTCCGAGATCGAACCTTCCTGGGCGCGAATGGCTCCCGCGAAGTAGCGGAAGTGGTCGATCGCGAGCGGAATGTCGGCGTTGAGGGTCTCGCGGATCGGCTTGCCGTTGTCCCACGACTCGGCGAGGGCGATCGACTCGAGGTTCTCCTCGATGCGGTCGGCGATCTTGTTGAGGATCACCGCGCGCTCGGCCACAGATGTCTTGCCCCAGGCCGGGGCGGCTGCGTGCGCGGCGTCGAGTGCGAGTTCGATATCTTCCTCGGTGGAACGAGCGACCTCGGTGAAGGGTTGCCCCGTGACCGGGGTGACGTTCTCGAAGTAGCCACCCTTGACCGGCGGCACCCATCGGCCACCGATCCAGTTGTCGTACCGGGATTGGAAGGACATCAGAGCGTCGGGCGAACCGGGGCGGGCGTACACGGTCATCGGTGTGTCTCCTACAACTTCGTCAGGCCGCACGTCGTGCGGTGAGCCGGTCACCACCCCTCGCGGGGTGTGACTCGAGACACTACGAGCGGGGACGTTGCAACTACGTTGCGAGCTGCCGGTCCAGTAGTTCGATCTTGGTTCGGACCTGCGCGAACAGTGCGGATTCCGGGTCCAGGGCGGACAGGTACGCCGTCCAGGCCGCGAGGTCGTCGCGGCCGTGCACCGAGGCAGTCCAGCGGGCCAGCTGCGAGGGGTCGCCGTCGCGTAGCAGCGCCGCCTGCACCCGCGCGCGCAACTCGTCGCGGATCTCGGCCACTCCCGGCGACAGAGATCCCGGAAGAACCGGGCCCGTGTACAGCCGTACGGCAGCGGCGGTGTCCGCGCGGGCGAGGGCCGCCCGCACGTCGTCGACGTCGCTGGCTACCGGGGCCAACAGCCGGTACGGGCGTGAGCCGATCACATCGGCACCGAGAACCCTTCGCAGGCGCGACATCTCGGCACGGATCGTGACGGAGTCGAGATCGTGTTCGTCGAGCAGTACCGCAAGGTGATCGGAGCTCAGGCCCTCGGGGCGCTCGGTGAGCAGCAGAAGAATCTCGGCGTGACGCTGAGACAGGGGTATCCGTTCGCCACCGCGGTGCAGAGCCGGCCTTCCGGCGCCGAAAGTTTCCAGACGCAGCACCGACGTGAGCGGTCGCGGCGCGTTCAGCAGGTGCAGCCGCAGTTCGGACTCGGCAGCGGCCACGGTCGCGCGGACGAGTTGCAGCACCTCCGGCGCCGCGACACGAGGACCACCGGTGATGTCGAGGGCGCCGAGGAGCCGCCCGGTGACAGGGTCGTGCACGGGCGCCGCTGAACAGCTCCAGTCGTGCACCGTGCGGTTGTAGTGTTCGGCCGCGAAAATCTGCACCGAGTGATCGAGCGCCAGCGCCGTACCGGGCGCGTTGGTACCGACATGGTCCTCGCTCCAGTCGGCTCCTTCGACGAAGCTCATCGCCAGCGCTCGATCGCGGGCGGTGCGATCGCCCTCGACCCACAGCAGGCGACCCCGCTCGTCGCTGATCGCGATGAGCAGGCCGTTGTCGGCGGCGTCCTCGACGAGGAGTTTGCGCACAACCGGGCGAATCAGCGCCATCGGATGACCCCCGCGGTACTGCTCGAGATCGGCGCCGGTGAGCAGGGCCGGCTGGTCGACGGAGTCGGGATCGATTCCGCGCCGGGCGCTGCGCAGCCACGATTCGCGAACCACCGAGCGTACCGTCGCCGTCTCGTCGTGTGAATCGAGGAAGGACCGGTGCGCCGACGATACCCGCAGCGCATGCAGTGCGGGGTCCTCCCCCGGACGCAGCGCTACCCAGGGGTTCTGCGGCACGGCCCCTCGTTCACTCACCTACTGCTCACCCACCTCTGGCTCACCCGTCGACCGGCCCCCCACCCGCATACTGTAGCCCGGGTCACACTCGCGCCGGATCCCGGAATGTCCGCGTAGGCGGCATGACGGCAGGCGGCGTCACGCCGCAGGCGCACCGCCCGCGATGCGGTGGGCGAGCATCACCGCGGTCGCGTGCGGTCCGCGACTGGGCACCTCGGGGAACACCGACGTGTCGACGACGCTGAGCCCTTCGACACCCCGGACGCGGCACAGCTCATCGACGACCGCATCGTCGCCCGGGCCCATCCGGCAGGTACCCGACAGGTGCAACGACGTTCCGAGATGGCGGGCCAGCCACGCGTCGCTCGGGTCGCGGGTCTCCGGATCGAGACTGTGCCGGTCGACGACGTGGGACATCCCGGTGAGCAGGCCGGCCGCGTCGCGGACACCGCGCCGGAGCACGTCGCAGTCGCCGATGTCGATGAGGTAGCGGTAGTCGAGGATCGGCGGCGCCGCCGGGTCGGTGGGGTCGAGGCGGATGTCACCGCGGCTGTGCGGACGGATCGCCACGACACCCAGCACCGGGTCGGCAACGCCGCTGCCCGGTATCGCAGCGCCGAACGGCACTGTGTACGGACGGTATTCGATCTCCCCGGTATGCAGGACGGTCTGCAGGAGCGGCGCTCGTCGCGGCACGTCCCGGCGGTAGCGGTACCGGATCGCGACCTCCGGATGATCCGTGAACCCACGGCCTACCCCGGGCGCCTCGTGCTCGACGGCGATACCCGACCGGCGCAGCTCGTCCGCGGGACCGATTCCGGAGAGCATCAGTAGCTGCGGCGAGCACACCGCACCGGCGCAAAGCACCACCCGTCCCGCCGTGATCGTCCGGATATCGGTGCCGTCGTGGACCTCGACGCCGACCGCGCGCCCACTCGACAGCGCCACCGCGCGCACCCGCACCCCGGTGCGGACGGTCAGGTTGGGCCGGTGCAGCACGGGAAGCAGACAGGCGAGCGCCGGACCGTACCGCACGCCGTCGCGCACATTCATCGGCACACGCCCGACACCGTCGGAACCGGGGGCGTTGAGATCGTCGACGACCGCATGCCCCGCCGCGACCGCGGCCTCGTGGAACGCCCGCGCGACAGGGTGCAGACTGTCCCACGGTGTGCGCGACACCGGGATCGGCCCGGCGCGGCCGTGCCACTCGTCGGCGAAATCGAGGTCGGTTTCGACGGCCCGGAAGTGCGGCAGCACCCGCTCGAACGACCACGACGACGGCCAGCGCGCGAAGTCGTCCGGTCGGGCGCGTACGAAGTAGGCACCGTTGACGGCGCCGGAACCCCCGAGCACGCGTCCGCGCGCGATGGTCGTGGCGACGCCGGCGGTCAACGAGGCCGGATACTGCTGAACCCAGTCGCTGCCGGGCCCGACCGGAAGAACCGCCGCATCGCGCAGGGCCGACGGTGTGGCCGGTATCGAGCGATAGCCCGGCCCCGACTCGAGCAGCAGCACCGTGCGATCCGGATCGTCGCTGTGCCGTGCGGCGTCCACGCTTCCACAGCTGCCGCCGCCGACCACCACGACGTCGGCGTGCACCGGCAACATCAGGTCCGGATATCGGGTACGAGGGCCGCGGCGTCGCGCGCGTCGAACGCGCCCTTCCACAGTCCCGCGCCGTAGGCGAGATCGTCGAGCCGCTTGTAGAGAACGAACCGCACCGGGTCGAGTCCGCCGTCTTCGCGATGACCGTACCAGTCCCAAATCCCTTCGGCGACCGCGAAAGCCACCGCCGCGCGACGCACCTTCGAGGAGAACAGTGATGCGACGAGCGTGAGCGGCCAGTAGTGTCGGCACACGGCCGAGGCCAGCTGCCACAGTCCCCCGGCGAAACTCTGTGCCGTCAGCACCATGGCGATCCGGGTCGGATGGTCGAGTTCGGTGAACATCCGCCGCAAACGCACCAGGGTCACCACCTGGGACACCAAGGCTCCCAGCACGCCGAGACGAGTGCAACCCGCCACGGCCAGGCACGCGATCAGTGTCCAGATCGACATCGCCATCGGCGGCACCGACGCGGGGTGCCGCGCAGCGAGCGGTGCCGCTCCCGTTCCGTAGAATGCCTTGCGCACCAGCCAATTCCGGAAACGAACACGGTGATCGTGGGCCACCCGGGCGATCGGCTCGTACCGCAACCGCCAGCCCCCGTGCTGCAACCGCCAGCACAGGTCGACGTCCTCGGCGACCTGCATGCTCTCGTCGAAGCCCCCGCACTCGGCGAGCGCGTCGCGGCGCACGATCATCGCCGCGCTCGGCACGTACGAAACGGGACCACCCGCGACAACGGGTGCCTCCCGACGCCCGAGGTCGAGCGAGGAACGACTGTGCTCGTAGCGTGCCAGCGCGCCGTTGTCCGGGTCGAGGGCCACGATCCGGGGAGCGACGAGAGCGACCGCCGGGTCGCTGAAATGCCCCAACATCGCCTCGAGCCAGCCTGTGCGCGGCACCACGTCGGAATCGAGGAACGCCACGAACTGTGTTGTCGCTTCCCGCAATCCGGTGTTCCGGGCGGCAGCGGGTCCGCGCGAATCCTCGTGGCGGAGCACCCGCACCCGGCCCCGGGCCGGTGGCACCACCGGCACGTCGGAGCCGTCGTCGACCACGATGACCTCGAGTCCTTCCGTCGTCTGCAGCAGCCGGCGAAGACCCGCCGGGTTGTCCTTGACCGGGATGACGACGGTGACATCGGCACTCGACGGGAGCGCGGTCGGTCGCGGATTGCCGACACCCGAATCGAGCAACCGCCGCGCCACCGCCGCGGTCCGGGAGTCGACGACCCGGAGGTAGCCGTCCTCGATCATGGCCGCGGCCGCGGGTGCGAGTTTGAGCATGCGGGTGGGAGAGCCCCCGATCAGGACTCGGCCGGCCGCGAACTTCCGGACGCGGGGGTCGATGCGGACCCCGAAACCGTCGGGAAGGCGAGCCACTCGGGTCTGCGCCACCCGCGGTGATGTCGCCTGACTCACCGAAGTCTCCCCTCCGCCCCCGGCTGCCACCGGACGACCTGCGCGGCTGCCCGCTCCACCAGACCTGCGAACAAGCCGGCCCCCTGGTCCGCGGTCGCGGCGGTCGGGTCGCCGAGCACCCCGTTCGCAGACACGGAAACGATACCGGTTTCACGCAACCGCGGCATCAGGGTGGCAATGGGTTCCGTGGCTCCGGCGGCGGCCCGCGCCATGTCCACCGAGTGCGGGGCCAGATGCAGCATCAGGCTGGTCTCGGTGATACCGGCGTGCGCGTCGGCACCAGGGATCGCGCACGGCAGCCACGCCGCGTCCCGCCCCTCGTATCGCAACAATTCCACCGCCCGGGCCAGCGGGTACGCGTTCCCGCCGTGCCCGTTGACGAACAGCACCCGCTGCGCCCACCGGCACACCGAACGCCCGTATTCGACGACGAGCGATGTCAGCACCTCTGCACCGATGGAGACCGTGCCGGCGAACGCTTCGTGCTCGCCGCTGGCACCGTAGGCCAGCGCCGGCGCGGTCACCACACCGGGAAGCGCTGCGGCGACCGCGACGGCGATCCGGGTATCGGTGTCGAGGGGCAGGTGGGGACCGTGCTGTTCGAGCGCCCCTACCGGCACGGCCACCGTCACCCGTCCGGGTTCGATGTCGGGCCAACAGGCGTCGGCAAGCTCCCGTCTCATCGCTCCGATGCTAGGGGGTGCCGCCCACGGCAACACAACCGCGTGGCGGCACACGAGACGGCGTCAGACGAGACGGCGAGGTATCCCCCGGTTCCAGTTCTCCGAGTAGACGCGCCGTTTGCCGTGGACGTCGTGGATTTCGTACGCATCGAGCTGCGCGGTGACCACGAACTCCTCGGGAGTCGAGGTCAGCACGGTGCGCGTTTCGACTTCCGTCTGCCAGTCATCTCGGCCGAGATACCGGACGGTCTGGGTTTCGCCGCGGGCCGAATCGGCGTCGTTGCCGCGGAAACTGAACCATTCGGTCGTGGCCCGCCGCATGGCGGTGCCGGTGTCGTCGATGACGAACTCACCCTGGTCGTCCTTGATCTCCAGCGTGGTGACCGCGGTCTCGAGATCACGTGTCGTGCGCCAGTGATGTTCGCCCGTGTCGAGCTGGGTGACGGACGGAGGTTGCGCACCCTCGGGTTCACCGAACTCGAGCAGAGCGGCATCCTCCGTGTCGCGCCGCGGACGGACCGGCAACGTCAGGCAACTTTCACCGGTCGTGACCGTGAGGGTCGCCGCTTCGGGGGCGGGCCACACCAGCGGGAAGTACGAGGTCGACAGCGACAGGCGGATGCGATGGCCCGCCGGGAACTCCTGCGCCATCCCGTTGAGCTTGACCCTGACCCGGTATTTGCGTCCGGGTTCGAGCGGTTGCGGATCGGAGCTGCCGTCGCGGTGGGTGAGGTTCAGCAACCCGTAGGTGACGCGCGTTGCCTGCCCGTCGGGAGCGACATCACTGAGCCGGGCCGCGATCGTGGCGACCGGTTTGTCCGCGGACACCTCGATGTCGAGGTCCGGCAGGCCGACCACCTCGAGAGGTTCCGCGAGTGTCTCGGTTTCGAAGACGAGGGCGCCACCGTCCTCCTCCCGCTGATCCGACGGCAGGTCGGGTGTCGCGGCGTACGAAGCCCACTTCCCCGCAGACATTCCCAGGCTGAGCGGGGAACATACCGCCAGCTCACGTCGCTCTATCGCGGCCGGATCGGTCTCGTGATCGAGACCGTAGCGGGTCAACGTGTATTCGCGGTTCTCGATGTGGGGCGACGGCCAGGACGGCTCACCGATCCACCTGCCCGGACGCTCCGGATACCGCGGATTCGGCGGGACACTGTCCTGCCGCCACATGCGCACCATCGGTTCATCCATGATGCCGTTGTCGATGCCCTTGAGCCAGTGGTCCCACCACCGCACGACTTCCTGCAGGAAACCGATTGCCGGACCCGGCACTCCCAGGTGCGGATATTTGTGACCCCACGGACCGATGAGGCCCTTGCGTGGCACGTCGAGGTGCTCCATGAGCCGGAAGATCGCGTTGGTGTAGCCATCCGCCCACCCGCCCACCGCGAACACCGGGCATGCCACATCGGCGTAGTTCTCGTTGATGGACGCGCGTTTCCAGTAGTCGTCCCGGTGCTGGTGCTCGAGCCACTTCTCGACCCACAGCCCGCTTCCCCGCAGCCGCTCGAGCCACATGTCGCGCCAGCGGTCGCCGACGATCTCCGGATCCGGGGCCATGCTGTTGAACGCGAACATCACGGTGGCCTCCGACAGGTTGTCGGAGAGCAGGCAGCCGCCCATGTAGTGCATGTTGTCGACGTACAGGTCGTCGGTGGCGGACGCGCTGATGATCGCCTTCAGCGCGGGCGGCCGCTTCGCCGCCACGTGCAGGCTGTTGAACCCGCCCCACGAGATCCCCATCATGCCGACGTTGCCGTCGCACCACGGTTGCCTGCTGAGCCAGTCGATCACGGTGCACGCGTCGTCCTGTTCGGCCGGCAGGTATTCGTCCTCGAGCACCCCGTCGGAGTTGCCGCTCCCGCGCAGATCCACGCGGATACAGGCGTACCCGTGGCCCGCGATATACGGGTGGTCGAGTTCGTCGCGCGCGCGGGTGGCGTCGCGGTGTCGATACGGAATGTACTCCAGAACAGCGGGAACCGGATTGTTCTCGGCACCCTCGGGTAGCCAGATGCGAGCAGACAACCGGCAGCCGTCGGGCATCGTGATGAAGGTGTTCTCGATGACGCGGACATCGTGTGGGAAGGATGTCACCGTGTGCACGCTGATCCTCCTGTCGAGGTCGTCGAAGTCGGGGGCTCTGTTGCAGGTGGACCAGAGCCCTACTTCGCGACAGGCTCGATGTCGAACGGCAGCAGTTCGGAAGCGCGATCGAAGAACTTCTCGAGCCCACCGATATCGGAAGCCCCGATGTACAGGGTGGCGAGGATTGCCCGGTACCCGTCCTGGTTGGGCAGTTCGGACAGTCGGTCTCCCACCTTCACCTTGATGTCGACAACGGTGTCCGGGATCTCGTCACGGACCCGGACGATGTCCTCGTCGCCGGGAACGCTGCGCACGATGCCGTCGTCGTAATAGCCCATATGGCACTGGGCTGCGACCTCGTACCTGCCCTTGCCGTGCTCGATACGCGGTTTCCTGCCCAGTGCGATGTCGATCGCGACCTCATGGTTGGAGGTTCCGTCGACCTTCACGAACAGGTCGCTGTGGGACTGCGAAATTCGGGTGTTGACCTCGATGAGCGAGAGGGTGTCCGTCTTCTCGTCCCACATGAATTCGGAGTTGAAACAACCGTTGTCGAACCCGATGTGGCGCAGGTAGCGCTCGGTCACATCGATCATGCGTTGCTGCACGTCCGCGGGAACCGAGCGCGCCGGGTAGTCGAGCCGGTCGAAGCTGTGGCCCGCGTCGTCCTTCCGCATGTCGAAGATCCCATGGATCCGGTACTCGCCGTTGAACATCGTCCCTTCGGGGGCTACCTGGATACCGGTGATGATGTCTTCGGCGAGACACATGTTGCCGCCGACATCCTGCAGCTCATCCGGCAACTCCACCATCGACAGCACTTCGTCGAAGGCGTCTCCGACGCGGCCGATGCCGGCCCGGATCTCTTCGAGCGCGGCAGCGAACTGCTCTGCGTTCCGTATCTCGAAACCGAGCTGCGACGAATGCGCCTTGACCGGTTTGACCCAGAAGGGAAACTTCAGGTCGATCGAGTCGAGGGCGTTGTCGTCGAAGGGGTCGAACACCGCGAAACCGGGGACACACTCCGAAACACACTCGCGCTGTTCGAGACGGCTCCACGCCTTGTGCTCACACTGGAGAATGCTGCGGAGTGAGGGGGCAGGCAGGCCGCGCTCGGCCGCGAGGATGGGGGTGAGCACGCTCGTCGGGAAGTCCCAGTGGGCAACGATTCCGTCCACGCTGCCGTCGAAGTCGTCGAGTTGCTGTCGCGCCCTGTCGAGCAGGTCTCGGAAGACGAAAGTTTCGGGCTCTACCAGCGAGTGGTAGTCGAGCAGGCTGTGAAACCGGAGCTCGTCGGCATCCGATACGGTGCCCAGCTCGTCGCGCTGCTGATCGGTCAGTCCCAGAATGAAAATGTTCTTGGCCATTGTTACGGGGTGCCCGTTGACTGCCGAGACAAACATCGTCGGTGACGCGGCCGTACACCGGTTACGTCGGTATAAGTACTCTCATCTGGTGCATATCGAACCGCGCCCTCTGGAAGATCCCGACGTGCAGGCGCTCATCGACGAGGTTCAGCTCGAGTACGTTCAGCGTTACGGTGGACCCGATCACACCGCACTTCATCCCGAAGAGTTCACGCCACCGCGCGGTCTGTTTCTGCTCGCCCACTCCGGAACCACGCCGCTCGGGATCGGTGGGTGGCGCGCCCGCGACTCCGACCACGAGGGTCTGCGTGACGGAGATGCCGAGATCAAGCGGATGTACGTGCGTGGCGGGTCTCGTCGCCGGGGAATCGCACGTCGCGTACTCGATGCACTCGAACGGACCGCTGCCGACGCCGGTCGCCGCCGCATGGTCCTCGAAACCGGCACCGAACAACCCGAAGCCATTGCGATGTACGCCGCTGCCGGGTACGACACGCTGCCCGAGCGGTTCGGCCTGTGGGGCGACTCGGAGTCGTCACTGTACTTCTCGAAGGAGCTTCCCCCGATCCGGCTCGCGACAGAGGCCGATCTGCCGACGCTTCAGGACATCGAGCGCGCTGCGGGAGAGCCGTTCGCCGAACTGGACATGGCGCTCGTCGCCGACGACGCACCACCGACCATCGCCGAACTGCTCAGTTACGTCGACGAGGGCCGGAACTGGGTGTCGTTCGACGAGAACGGCACTCCGGTGGCGTATCTGATCGCGGACATCGTCGACGACGCGGTCCACATCGAACAGATTTCGGTGCATCCCCGGCACGGACGCCGGGGGATCGGCCGCGGCCTCATCGACCATCTCGCCGGATGGGCCCGCGACCGCGGGTATTCGGCCTTGACACTTACGACGTACCACGATGTCCCCTGGAACGCTCCCTATTACAAGCGTCTGGGATTTCACATGCTCGACGACGACCAACTCACCCCGGAACTCAGCGACATCCGTGCCGGCGAAGCGGAACGGGGGCTGGATCGCTGGCCGCGGATCGCGATGCGTCTCGAGCTCGAGAACTGAGCGTGGGAGTCCACCGAGTCGAACATGTCCCGAGCATGTTCGTCTCCATGAGCCGGGACAGCAGCCCGGCGTAATATTCGTCGCGGCAGACGCTTTCGGTAAGACGTACGACCACGGCCCACAATCCGTCTCGGACGGTCCGATCACCGAATACATTGTGCTGCCCCGCCGTGTCCCGGATTTCAGCCGGAGTCACGACGGGGTCTACCGCCATTTCAGTGTCCGGCGGTTTCACCGATGCCTTCATAGCGTGACTCGGTACGAGCTTCGGCCGGTTTAGCGCACTTGGATGAGTTTGTAAACCGATTCGCGCAGCCCGATCAGATGCCTATCGGAACTCGATCTGGGCCCATTACTTTCCTCGTGAACGCAGAAACCGACCACATTCGAGGACCTCGCTATGACGACGCTCGTACCATCCACCGTGACCATCAGGCCGCTGGCAGGGTTCATCGGTGCCGAGGTGCACGGACTGCAAGTCGACGCCCTGACCGACGACGACGTCCGGACGATTCGAGAAGCGCTGTACCACTACAGCGTGCTGTTCTTCCCGGAGCAGGGTCTCGATCCCGCGACCCACCGTGCGTTCGCGCAGCAGTTCGGTGAAATCGTCTACCCGCACGAGCATCTGGCAAATCTCGGCGACCAGGGGTACCGCGAGATCAGCGTCATCGGCACCGACAACGGCAGTGCCTACCAGGCCAATCGCTGGCATTGTGACGTCGCGTGGCGGGCGGCGCCCTCTCGGTTCAGCGTTCTGCACATGCAGGTGCTGCCCGAGGTCGGCGGCGATACCATGTGGTCGAACCAGTACGCGGCGCTCGACGCGTTGTCTGCTCCCGTTCGTGAGGCGCTGTACGGACTGACCGCCACGCACCGGATCGCGCCGATGCCCGATGTGCCCGAGGCCGCACATCCGCTGGTGATCCGCCACCCGGACACGGGCCGTGAGGCGCTGTTCGTCAACGACCTGTTCACCGCACGCATCAACGAACTGTCCGACGAGGAAAGCAGTGCGCTGCTGGGTCTGCTCAAGTGGGTCTCGATCCGTCCGGAGTTCACCGTCCGCCGGAAGTGGCAGGTCGGGGACATCGCGATCTGGGACAACCACTTCGTACAGCACAACGCGATCTACGACTACGGCGACGAACCGCGGCGGATCCATCGCATCGAGGTCGCTCCCGAAGCTCCCGTGCCGGCTCGCTGACCGCCTGCCCCACCGAGCCCTCGAACTACACCATTTTCTTCCTGAACAGGAGCACTCATGACCACTGTGGAAACTCGACCGACCACCGCTACCGACATCTACGCCGCGGGCGGCATCGCCGTCACCGAACTGGGCGAGCACATCGGCGCGCTCATCGAGGGCGTGCGCGTCTCCGGGGACATCTCGGCCGAAACCGCGTTCGCCATCCGCTACGCGCTCGCGGCAAACAAAGTCGTCGTCTTCCGAGGCCAGCACCACGTCGACGACGACGTGCAGTATCAGTTCGCGTCCGCGCTCGGCACGCCGACCACGACGCACCCCACGCTGACATCGGAGGACAACCGAACACTGGTCATCGAAGGGGCCGCCAACAGCTGGCACACCGACGTCAGCTTCATCGACCGGATCCCGAAGGCCTCCATCCTGCGCGCCGTCAAGATCCCGCCGTACGGTGGTGCAACCACGTGGGCCTCGACCACCGCGGCCTACGCGCAGCTGCCTGAACCGTTGAAGGTGCTGGTGGACAACCTCTGGGCCGTCCACAGTAACGAGTACGACTACGCGGGCGTGCACGGTGACCGCAAGGGGATCGCGGTCGCAGTGAAGGAACGGATGCAGAGCTTCACACGCATCGCCTTCGAGACGGAGCACCCCGTGGTCCGAGTTCATCCTGAGACCGGCGAAAAGTCGCTTCTGCTGGGACATTTCGTCAAGAACTTCGTGGGGCTCAAGAATTCGGAGTCGTCGGTGCTGTTCCAGCTCCTGCAGGAACGCGTCATCCGGCTGGAGAACACTCTGCGCTGGGCGTGGGCCCCGGGCGACCTCGTCATCTGGGACAACCGCGCCACGCAGCACTACGGCATCGCCGACTTCGGGGAGAACGAGCGCAGTGTGCACCGCGTGACACTGGCCGGTGACGTCCCGGTCTCCGTCGACGGCGAGACCAGTCGCATCCGCGTCGGCGACGCCTCCCACTTCTCGGTCGTCGACTCCCCCGATCGTTTCCCCGGCTTCGATTCCTGATTCTTCTGTACCGCAAGTGGTTCGGCGCTCCCCTCACATGAGCGCCGAACCCGCACACCCGAAAGGACCTTCCTGTGTTCAGCCGCCCCGTCCACCTCAGGCGTCGTTCCGTGCTCGGAGCGATCGTCCTGCCCCTCGCCGGTGCTCTCACCATGGCGGGGTGTAGCTCGGCGGTCGAGCAGGCCGGCGCCGACACCGGCGCAGAGGTCACAGAAGGCGGTGTGCTCCGGATCGGTGACGGCGGCGACCTGACCCCGGCCACGCTCTTCTCGGGTGCGACGGCGCAGGCCACCGTCACCGGACTGGTCTACGACACGTTGATCAGCTACCCGCCCGAGGGTCTGGAACCGCGGCCGGAACTGGCGCGGTCGTGGGACGTCTCCCCCGACGGCCGGTCGGTCCGACTGGTACTGCGCGACGACGTGACCTTCCACGACGGCAAGCCGCTGACCTCAGCGGACGCCGAATTCAGCCTGCGGACCTACGCCGATCCCGTCCGTGCCGGTCAGCTCGCGCGGACCGCGGCGCTCATCACCGAGTACGACACCAGCGACCCGCACGCGCTCACCCTGACCCTGGCCCAGCCGGCCGGCAACATCCTCGACCTGCTCGACATCGTGCCGATCATCGACCGGGCCACCCTCGCGGATCTGGATTCGGGCAAGGGCTACAACGGCACCGGCGCGTTCCGGTTCGCGGAGTGGAAACCCGGGACGTCGATCACCTTCGAGGCCAACGAGGACTATTGGGACGGCGCCCCGCACCTCGACGGCGTCGAGTACGTCATCGTGCCGGATGCCCAGACCCGTGCCGCACAACTACGTTCCGGCCAGCTCGACCTGTTGCTCGGTGTCTCACCCCGCGATGCGGATCAGCTCGCCTCCGACAAGGCGTTCCAGGTAGTGGACCAGAGCGGAGTGCAGCGCACCTGGTACATCGGCGCCAACGTGCAGGCCCCCGGACTCGATGATGTCCGGGTCCGGCAGGCGATCGCTTACGCGGTGGACAACGAGCGCATCGTCGCGGACGTCTACTCCGGTCACGGCACCGCCGCGAGCCTGCCCTGGCCCGAGTATTCGCCTGCCTTCGATGCCGATCTGAACGCCACCTACAACCAGGATCTCGACAGGGCGAAGTCGCTGGTCGCAGAGGCCGGAGACATCCCGGTCATCCCGATCACCTACACCACGGGATCGACCGAATCCGAGGCGATCGCGCAGATCGTGCAGGCCGATCTCGCTGCCGCGGGCATCGACACCACGCTCGAGCCCGTCGACAATGCGACCAACCTCGAGCACCTGATCGGCGGCACCTACGGCGGCCTGTGGATCACTGCGCACACCTACGCGCAGTACACGCCGGTGACCCTGCCGACGAGTGCATACCCGTTCAATGCGAACAAGAACACGTCGAACTTCGTCGATCCGGACTACCAGGCAGCCGTCGAAGCGACCTGGCGAATCGTCGACCCGGCCGGCCTCGAAGCCGAAACCGCGTATCGGACACTGAACACCGAACTGCTCGACAACGCCTTCGTCATCGAGTTGTTCAACCACGAGAACCAGCTTGCCATGTCCGCCGACGTCCACGGGGTGGACTGGTCCAAGAAGGCCGAGCTCGATCTGAGCGACGCCTACCTGGGCGGGTGAGACCGATGCTGCACTACACCCTGCGTCGCATGCCGTCCGCGCTGGTCGTCCTGGCCGCCGGATCCGTCGTGATCTTCGCGCTGTTGCGCCTGGTTCCCGGCGACCCGGCACTGATCCTCGCCGGACCGGACGCCTCACCCGAGGCACTCGATGCGCTGCGCAGCGAGCTCGGTCTGACCGGTTCTCAACTGGGACAATATTTCTCGTGGATCGGCGACGTCCTCACGTTCGACCTCGGCCGCTCCCTGATCCTCGGCGGAGAAATCGGCAGCCTGCTGCCCGACGCCCTCGGCAACACACTCGTGCTGTCCCTCTCGGCACTGTTCCTGGCGGTCCTCATCGCCTTCACCGCGAGCACCGTCTCGGTGGTTGTCGACCGGAAGTGGCTCAACAGCTTCGTGACGGCATTCGGCACCGTCGCAGTGGCGATCCCCAACTTCGTCACCGGTGCCGCACTGGTGGTGCTCTTCGGAGTGGTGTGGGCGGTACTGCCGGCCGGAGGAATACCCCGCAGGGGATTCCTCGACGACCCGGGCATCTCGGTGCAGTACCTGATCCTGCCCGGGTTGTGCCTGGCGTTGCCGATCGCCGCAGCGTTGACCCGCTTCCTGACCGAGTCGCTGCGCACCCAGCTCACCGAGCCGTACGTGACCACCGCGCGAGCGCTGGGCATCCCCCGTCACCGAATCGTGCTCACGCAGGTTCTCCCGAACGCACTACCGTCCACCGTCACCGTCCTCGGCATCCAGATCGGTCATCTGCTCGGCGGTGCCGTGCTGGTCGAGGCGATCTTCGCCTGGCCCGGACTCGGACACCTGATCGAGCGGGCCATCTCGAGCCGGGACTACCCGGTGGTGCAGGTGATGCTGCTGTTCTCCGTCGTACTGTTCGTCGTCATGCAACTGGTCACCGACCTGGTCAACGCGTGGCTCGACCCACGAATCCGCCTGGAAGGCCACGCATGAGCGTCACGGCATCGACCACGTCATCGGTCGCACCGACCGGATCGGATCGACAGAATCGCTGGAGCGCATTGAGGAGTGGCCGCGGTCTCGTCGGAGTCGTCCTGGTGGCCGTCGTAGTACTGGCCGGTGTACTCGCTCCATTGCTCGCACCGTTCGCCCCGGACCAGCAGTTCCCCGGTGCCACCTTGCAGGCACCGGACGGTACCCATCTGCTCGGCACCGACTCGGTCGGGCGCGACATCCTCTCCCGCACCCTGTACGGCATCCGCATCGATCTGATCGTGGTGTTCCTGGCGGTTCCTGCCGGTGCAGTGCTGGGGTCGCTGCTCGTGCTCGCGGCCACGCGGTTCGACTGGCTGGACACCGCACTTCAACGCTCGTTCGACCTGATTCTCGCCTTCCCGACGATCGTGCTCGCCATCGCATTGACCATGGTGGTCGGACCGGGCGTCTGGACGATCGGCGCGGTGATCGTGCTCGCCGAGGTACCGGTCTTCGGCCGACTGACACGAACATCGGTGCTTACGGTCCGCCAGGCACCGTTCGTCGAAGCGGCCCGGGTCGTCGGCGCCGACGAAGGGTGGATCCTGCGCCGGCATGTGCTGCCGAACTGCCTCGAGCCGCTGACGGTGCAGCTCGCCCTGGCGATGTCGGTCGGGGTATTCATCGAAGGCGCGATGAGTTTTCTCGGGCTCGGCGTCATCCCACCCGCACCCTCGCTCGGGTCACTCATCAAGGAAGGCACGCAGAACGCCTACCACTCACCGCTGTTCGTCGTCGGCCCGCTCACCGTCGTCGTCATCCTCGTTCTCGGACTGCTCCTGATTTCGCAAGCTCTGGCCGCCGGCTCCCGCCGCCGGTGACCCGAACCCGTCTCCAGCAAGGATCCTTCTCGTGCCCGTACCATTGCTTACTGTTCGCGGCCTGAACATCAACTTCGGCGGTACCCGCGCCGTCGGCAACGTCTCGCTCGAGGTCGAACGAGGCGAAGTGGTGGCGCTGGTCGGCGAGTCCGGCTCCGGTAAGTCCATGACCGCACGGGCAATCCTCGGCCTGCTTCCCGACAGTGCCACCGCGCACGGCTCGATCCTCCTCGACGGCACCGAAATCATCGGTGCCGACGAGAACGGTCTCAATCGTTTGCGCGGCGACAAGGTCGCCCTGATCTTCCAGGAACCTCAGAGCTCCCTGAACCCCGTGCGCCGCATCGGATGGCAGCTGCGTGAGGCGATCCGGGCGCACCGCAAGATCTCGTCGGCCCAGGCCAGGGCGATCGCGATCGATTTGCTCGACCAGGTGGAGATCCCCGACCCGACGAGTCGCGTGGACCACTTCCCCCACCAGCTCTCCGGTGGACAGAAGCAGCGTGTCGCGATCGCGCTGGCATTGGCGGGTGACCCTGACCTGCTCGTTGCCGACGAACCCACCACCGCCCTGGACGTCACCGTGCAGGCCGAGATCCTGGCGCTGCTCGACCGGGTCCGGCAGCGCACCGGCATGGGTCTGCTGCTCATCACCCACAACATGGGTGTCGTTGCCCAGCACGCCGATCGTGTGGTGGTGTTGCGCGACGGGTACGTGGTCGAGACCGGTACCGCGCACTCGCTTTTCGATGCAGCGGAGCATCCGTACACGCGAGCACTGCTGGCGGCAGTACCGCGATTGCCCGAGCATGCATCGACTGTGACCGAACCGGAATCCGATGCCGACATCGTCCTCGAACTCGACGGAGTGGGCGTCACCTATCCCGCCCGCCGTGGTTCCGCGGCGTTCCGAGCCGTCGAGACCGTCGACCTGACCGTCCGGCGCGGCGAAGTCGTCGGACTCGTCGGCGAATCCGGATCCGGAAAGTCCACGCTCGGACGTGTGGCGATCGGGCTCGTACCGGCGACCGAGGGCCGGGCGCTGGTCGAGGGGGACGACCTTGCTTCGATCTCGGCGTCTCGCCTCCGCGAGCTGCGCCGCAATGTGGCGTTCGTGCAGCAGGATCCGGCGACTTCACTCGATCCACGGTTGTCCGTCGCGGCCAGTGTGCGCGAACCTCTGGACGTGCACGCCGTCGGCACCCCGGCCGAGCGGCGCAGAAAGGTGCTCGACCTGTTCGACGCCGTGCGCCTGCCCTCGGCTCTCGCGGCTCGCTTTCCACACCAGCTTTCCGGGGGCCAACGTCAACGCGTCGCGCTGGCCCGCGCACTGGCCCTGACTCCCCGGCTGCTGGTCGCGGACGAACCGACCAGCGCCCTCGACGTGTCCGTCCAGGCGGACATCCTCGACCTCTTCGTCGAGATCCAGCGTGAGCTCGGCTTCGCGTGCCTGTTCATCAGCCACGATTTGGCCGTGGTGCACCAGGTCGCCGATCGGGTCGTGGTGCTGCAGTCGGGGTCGGTGGTCGAAACCGGGCCCGTGGACGCGGTGTTCACCGCACCCCGCGAGCCGTACACCCGCGCGCTGATCGATGCGGTGCCGATCCCGGACCCGGCACGCCGTCCCGGCGCCCACCCGCGACGGCCGGTCGCGGTGTAAGCCACCGCCCGGAAGTCCCCCGCGGCACCGGCCGAACACTCCGAGCAGAGATCTGCCGCTACACGGTCGACGCGGCCGAGTCGCCTTCCAGGATCGCGGCGTGGGCTCGTCGCGGGGTCACGGCATCGCCGACACGGAGAACGTGGAACATGCTGTTCGACAAGGACTTCCACAAGTCGTCGACCGGCTCCTGGTGCGTGGCGACGACCACCGCGTCCACGGTGCACCGTCGCGTGTCACCCGTCCGGTGATCGACCAGCGATACCTCGACCGTATCTCCCGAGTCGGCGGCCTCGCCGATCACCGTGTCGGTGATCTGCCGGATGCCCTTGCTGTACGCGCGCCGCGTCCATCCGTCCATGTCCAGCGTGAGACCGAGATCCTGCCCCACGATCATGCCGCTCGTACACACCGTGACGGTGCAGCCACGGTCGGCGAGCAGTTCCGCGACCGATGTCGCCTCGTGAAATCCCAGATCGTCGACGACGAGCACCCGTCCGGCCGGATCGGCACGTCCCTCCAGCACCTCACGCACGTCGACGATCCGCGCGGAATCCGGTGCCCAGCCGGGACGGCGGGGTCGCGCCCCGGTCGCCACGATCACAACGTCGGGCCGACAGGCCTGCACGAAAGCGGCGTCGACCTCCGTCCCCGCACGAATCTGTACACCGGCCCGGACGCATTCCGCTTCGAGGCTCGTCACCATCCCGAGCAGCTCGCCCCGGTGAGGAGCCGTGGACGCGCCCCGAATCTGACCTCCCACCAGGTGCTCTCGTTCGTAGAGGGTGACCGAGTGGCCGCGTCGCGCAGCGGTCGCGGCGGCCTGCAACCCGGCCGGTCCGCCCCCGACCACGAGCACCCGGCGCCCGACCCGTGGCGGTTGGGGCAGCGGCACCGACTCGCGACCGGCCCGCGGATTCACGGTGCAGCCGATCCACCGCCCCAGCCCGACGCGACCGATGCATTCCTGATTGCAGCCGATGCACGGCCGCACCTCGGTGTCGCGGCGGTCGAGGGTCTTGGCGGCGAACTCCGGGTCGGCGATCTGGCCTCGCACCACTCCCACGAGATCGCACACTCCCCCGGCGAGCGCGGCGCGGACCTGTTCCGGAGCGGTGAACCGGCCGACCCCGACCACCGGCAGCGACACCTCCCGGCGGATCGCGTCGGGCACGAACAGCGAATAGCCGTGCGGCGTGGACATCGGCGCTTCGACGAGATGCAGGGTCTCGGTGGCGACACCGACGGAGGTGCTGAGATAGTCGACGGCACCCGTCCCGTCCAGCATCCGCGCGACCTGCACGGCGTCGTCGACCTCGATGCCTCCGGCGGTGCCGTCGTGACCGCTCAGTCGCACGCCCAGTACCCGGCCGGGGCCGAGAGCGCCGCGCACCGCCTCGACGACCTCGATCAGCAGCCTGGCTCTGCGGTCCAGGTCTCCGCCGTAGCGGTCGGTGCGTGGGTTGGTGCCGGGGGCCAGAAACGCGCGGAGGATCGAGGCCTGCGAACACTGGATCTCGACGCCGTCGAAACCGCCGTCGGCGCACCGGCGGGCGACGGCGGCGTAGCCGTCGACGAGTTCGGCGATCTCACCGTCCCCGATCGCCACCGGGACCTCACGGAACAGCGGGTCCGGGTCGGGTCCGGGTGCCCACAGCGGTCGCTCCGTGTACATGCCGGTGCCCTGCGCGCCGTTGTGGTTGAGCTGCGCGAGGATCCGCGCTCCGTGCGCGTGCACGGCCGTGGTCAGGCGCCGGTAGCCTGAGAGCACGGCGGGATCCCACCCGCGAATCAGCTTCTCGTACGGGCGGTCGGAGGGATGAACGGTGTGTTCCTCGGTGACGATCAGTGCCGCGCCGCCGCGCGCGCGGGCCTCGTAGTAGGCGATGTGCTGATCGGTGACCGCACCGTCGACCGCGAAGTTCGTCAGGTGGGCGGGAAAAATGATCCGGTTGCGCAGGATGACCGGGCCGAGCCGTAGCGGAGCCTGCGGCCCGACCTCGGCTGGCTCGGCTCCGACCACCCTGCGCGGCACCGTCAGACCTTCGAGTTGCCCTGGTCGAGCGCCATCTGGCTGCCGGTGATGGTTTTCGCGCGGTCGCTCGCGAGGAACAGGACGGCGTCGGAGGTGTCGTCCGGGTCTGCGATCGGCTTCTCGGTGAGGATCGGTGCGAAGTTGGGCAGCCAATGCGGGAACTTCTTGAACATCTCGGTTGCGCCCGGGTCGGTCCCCATCGGCGTGTTCACCCCGTACGGGTGGATGGAGTTGACCCGGATCCGGTACTCGCCGAGTTCCTTCGCCGCCGTCTGGGTCATGCCGACAAGACCGAATTTTGCTGCCGCGTAGTTGATCTGGCCGGGCATGGCCTTGAGGCCGGCGACGGAGCTGACGAGGATGATCGATCCGCCGTTTCCGGCCTCGATCATCGCGGGTGTGGCGGCCTTGAGCGTCTTGAACACGCCGGTGAGGTTGATGTCGATCAGTTCCTCGAACTGCTCGTCGGGCATCTCCCAGAAGCGGTTCCAGCTGCAGATGCCGGCGTTGGCAACGACCACGTCGAGGCGGCCGAACTGCTCGACACCCTCGTCGACGACTGCTTTCAATGCCGCGCTGTCGCGGACGTCGGCGACACGGGCCAGGATCTTGCCGCCGGCCTCCTCGACGAGCCGGACGGTCTCCGCGAGGTCGTCTTCCTTGGCCTGCTCGTAGGAGACATATTCCGACACCGGCTTCGAGACGTCGACACCGATGATGGAGGCGCCTTCCTTGACGAACCGCAACGCGTGGTTGCGTCCCTGCCCGCGCGCGATGCCGGTGATGAAGACGACCTTGCCGTCGAACTCGCCCATGTGGGTCCCTTCAGATCAGTGTGTGTAACAGGTTACAGTTTCGATCCGAGAAGGTGCCCCTCCCGGACCGCTTCCCGCACCGTCCGGGGAGCGATGCAGTCACCGATTCCATCCAGCCCAGGTCGCTGCAATCTGTCATCCGGCAGTCCCACTGAGCAGTCGACGAGCATCGCGCCGGCCACCGTGACGGGCACGCCTGTGATGCGGTGCGCGAGGTGTACTCCCGTCGCATCGACAGCACACACCGTGACGCCGAGATGCCGGGTGATGCCGGCACGCTGCAACCGGACGTTCGCGCCCACGAGGTCGCCGGTCGGAGACAGGCGCGATCCGGGGATCGGGTCGACGGACGCGTAGATGACCGTTCGGCCGAGGGCAGCCAGGTGTTCGGCGACCGCGACGGCGCTCGGACCCCCGACGGGATCCCAGACGACGACCCGCTCCCCTACGGCGCCCGGGCCGGCGAGTGCCTGTACAGCCGTGAGATAGCGGGCGGTGTCGTCGACCGGGAATCCGGGTGGTCGCGGACTGCTGCCGGTCGCGAGTATCACCGACTCGCCCGCGTGCCGGGCCGCGTCGATCTCGTCGCCGGTCACGGTGGTGCCGGTGCGAATGCGCACGTTCAGGTCGCGGCACCGGCGCTCGAGCCAGTCCGCCAGCTGTGCAAAGGGGGCGCGGCCCGCCCCGGCCGCGACGGTGCGCAGCATGCCACCCACACTGTTGTCGCGTTCGGCAACGGTGACGCGGTGACCGCGTTCGGCGAGAACCCGCGCGGCTTCGAGGCCTGCCGGTCCCCCACCGACAACCATTACCTCGCGCACCGATCCCGGCGCGGGAGTGGGGGGCTCGACCTCCCGTCCGGCTTCGGCATTACCGATACACCCCACTATCGGGTTGTGGAAGTCGCGCACGAGGCAGGCCTGGTTGCAGCGCACGCAGGGCCGGGGGCTTCGATCTTCCCGGACTGCAGTGACCAGGTCCGGGTCGGCGATCTGGGCGCGCGTCATCTCGACCATGTCGCAGATCTCGTCGTCGAGAGCGTGTTGTGCGTAGGCCGGATCGACGACGCTGCCCTGCAACACGACCGGCACGACACCGGCGACCGACTCACGGATCGCACGGCACAACTCCCGGTTGAACCCCGGCCGGGTGTGTGCGTCCGGCCGGTATGTCTCGGCCGAGAACAGCCCACCGCGCACCACGGTGAGCAAGTCGAGCGATGCGGCCAGCTCGCGCACGTGGCGGACGGCCTGTTCGGGAGTGATGCCCGCCCAGGGGGCGGTTTCGTCGCAGCTCAAACGCAACGCGAGGATCCGGTCGGGGCCGAGTTCGGCGCGCACCGCGGAGATCACCTCCCGGATCACCGACAGCCGATCGAGGCCGTGCCGGTCGGCGCGGTGGTTGGTGAGTCCGGACAGGAACTGCCGGAGCAGCGCGGTGGGCCCGGCATCGAGTTCGACACCGTCGAGATCGGCCGCGACGGCAAGCGCAGCGGCGCGACGGAAGCCTTCGATTACCGCGTCGATCTCGCCGGTGCCCATCTCCATGGGCAATTCCCGTGTCGCGGGATCGGGTACCCGCGACGGCGCCCACAGCGGCGCGCGAGTCCACGCGCTGGAGCCCTGCAGACCGCTGTGCCCGAGCCCGGCGAGCACCAGCGTCCGGTGAGGCCTGCAGGCGGCGACGATTTCGGCCCATCCGTCACCGGCACCGGCACCGGCAGCGAGCGGGGCGCGCTCGTAGGGCCGATCGAGTGGGTGGATCGATGCCACCTCTGTCACGACCACACCGGCACCGCCGCGTGCCCGACGTTCGTAGTATGCGGTGTGCCGACGCGTAAACACGCGCCCTGAACCGAGATTCGTTTCATGGGGGCCGAAGAGCACCCTCGCCGGAGCGGTGCGTCCGGCGAGGGTGATCGGGTCGGTGAGCGCGAGGCCCATTTGTTCCGCGAGTCTGTTCCGCGATGCGGGTGCGGTCAGATACCGAGATCGCGCCGGAAGCCGTCGGGAACGAAGACGTCGTCGGGTGTCAGCTCGTGAATCGAGTTCTTGCCCAGACCCATGAGTGCGGAACCGATACCGCCGCTGAGGATGTCGAGGACGTTCTCGACGCCGGCCTGGCCGTTGGCGGCGAGACCCCACAGGTATGCCCGGCCGATCATGACGGCGTCCGCACCGAGTGCGACAGCCTTCACGACATCACTGCCGCGGCGGATACCGCCGTCGAGCAGCACTTCGATGTCGCCGCCGACCGCTTCGGCGATTGCGGGCAGCGCCCGGATCGGCGCCGGGGTGCCGTCGAGGTTGTTGCCGCCGTGGTTGGACACCGAGATCGCGGTGACGCCGGCGTCGACGGCGCGTTTGGCGTCGTCGACGCGCATGACGCCCTTGAGCATGAACGGTCCGTCACCCCACTGCTCCCGCAGCCATGCGACGTCTTCCCAGGTGGGCAGCGGGGTGCTCATCCATTCGCCGTACGCACCGAAGAACGTCGGTGCCACACCGTCGGGGGGTGTGAGGTTCGGGGTGGTCAGGTCGGGCACGTTTCCGGTCTTGGCCCACTCGAGCAGCCACTTGGGCCGGAGGATGCCCTCGGGCGCGAACTTGACCATCGCCGAGAGATCCATTTTTTCGGGGATCGCGGGGCTGCCCCAGTCGCGGCCGTTGGAGAACGACCAGTCGAGGGTCATGATCAGGCCCTTGGCGCCGGCGGCGCGGGCCCGTTCCATGCGCTGGACCAGCGTCTCGCGGCTGCCGACCCAGTACATCTGGAAAAAGGTCTTGTCGTTGGCGGCAGCGACCTCCTCGATGGACTTGCTCGCGAACGAGCTCAGTCCCATCGCGGTACCGCGGGCGGCCGCCGCCCGCGCCACCGCAACCTCACCATCGGGGTGCACGGCCTGCACTCCCGTCGGGGAGATCAGCACAGGCATCGAAATGTCTTGACCCATAACGCGGGTCGCCATCTCACGCTTGTCGGACAGGCCGGCGACGTGCGGGGCGAAGCCGAGTTGCCGGAATGCGGTGGTGTTGTCGTCGACCGTGAGACCGGCCTCGGAGCCGGCCACCAGCGCGCCGTAGACGGATTTGGGCAGCTTCTTCTTCGCCCGTTTCTGGGCGACTGCGACGGTTTCGAACCACGGGCTCTGCGCCCACGGGTTCTTCAGCCACGAAAGGTTGGCCATGTGAGGTCTTCTCCTGAAACTGTGCGAACGAAAGCTACGCGAGCGGGTTCTCGTCGCAGAACTTGGCGGGCGGGCGGGTGAGCAGTGTCAGCGGCACCGGGGCCGCCGGCGTGCGGCGCTCGGCGCGCTTCCCGGTGCGGGAGTGGTCGACGCTGGACTGCGGGACCGTGCGGTCGGCGTCGAGGGCCGATTGTCCGTAGCCCTGAACGCATTCGGGGTCGGGGCCGTCCATGGGCAAGCCGGTGAAGAACTTCGCGGCCATGCAACCGCCGCGACACGAGTCGTAGAAGTTGCACGAGCTGCACGCGCCCGCGGACTGCGGTGCGCGCAGCTCGGCGAACAACTCCGAGTTCTTCCATACCTGCGAGAATCCCCCGTCGGTGAGGATGTTGCCGGCGAGGAAATTGTCGTGGATCGCGAACGGGCACGCGTAGACATCGCCCACCGGGTCGATCAGGCACACCACCCGGCCCGCGCCGCACAGGTTCAGCCCCGGTAGCGCTCCGCCGCCGCCCTCGCCGCCGAACGCGGACAGGTGGAAGAACGAATCGCCGGTGAGCACTCCCTCGCCGTGCGCGACGAGCCAGTCGTAGAGCTGCCGCTGCTGCTCGTGGGTGGGGTGCAGGTCGTCCCACACATCGACCGCGCGGCCGGACGGACGCAGCCGGGTGATGCGCAAGGTGGCGCCGAAGCGGTCGGCGAGGGCCTTGAACTCGTCGAGCTGCTCGACGTTCTGACGCGTCATGACCACCGAGATCTTGGCGTCGCGGAACCCGGCCTCGGCCAGGTTCTCGAGCGCGCGCACGGCCATCGCGAACGAGCCGGGCCCGCGCACGGCGTCGTTGACCTCCGCGGTCGCGCCGTCGAGGGAGATCTGCACGTCGACGTAGTCCGAGGCGGCCAGCCGGGCGGCGACCTTCTTGTCGATCTTGACGCCGTTGGTGGAGAACTTCACGCCCACCTGATGGTCGGTGGCGTAGTCGACGAGTTCCCAGAAATCGGAGCGCACGGTGGGTTCGCCGCCGCCGATGTTGACGTAGAACACCTGCATGCGCTGCAGTTCGTCGATGATCGCCTTGCACTGTGCGGTGGACAGCTCCCGCGGATCGCGTTTGCCCGACGACGACAGGCAGTGCACGCACGAGAGGTTGCAGGCGTAGGTCAGCTCCCATGTCAGGCAGATGGGGGCGTCGAGGCCTTTTTCGAACTGGTCGACGAGGCGGCCGACCTTCACAGGTGCTGCGGTGGCGGGCGGTTCGAGCAGGGAGGTCATGGACTGGTCCTCACTTGGGGTGGTCCGGTGTCAGGCCGGGACGATCATGTGGGAGTCGGCCAGCGTGCGCAGTGCGTGCACGTACGGCCGCTCGGCGTTCTCGTCGATCCCGTGGGTGCGCAATGCCTCCCGTACCGAGTCGTGGTCGCCGAGGGAGCGGACGACGTCGACGATGACGGTGTTCTTCAGGAACGACAGCTTGCGGGTGCCGAAGTGGTAGAGCAACGCCCCGAAAGGTTCGGGGCGAAGCGCTACCTGCGGATGGAGCCGCCAGGTGGCACCCGGATCGAAATGTGTGGTGGACACGTCGGTGGCTCCGGGCGCGGTCATGATCAGTACACGCCGCACATGCCGTCGATCGACACCTCTTCGACGAGGGACTCCTCGATCAGGTCGGACTCGTTTACCGCATTGTCACGATCGGACATGAATTCCTCCTCGATTCGAACCCCTGAACGAAACGGGTGACACAGCCGGGGTGGTGCTGTGACTCGGTTCACCATTCTAATGGCATCGAGTGCATAATGTCATCACCGAAGGGAGAAAGTAATGCCCAGCCGCCGGAAACCGTCCGCTCGGATAGGTCGACGCCCCTCCACTACGAGGGAGAGCCTGTCGGCGATCGGCATCGAACTTTTCCGGACGCGCGGGTTCGACGAGACCAGCGTCGACGAAATCGCGGAGGCCGCCGGCATCGCACGCCGGACCCTGTTCCGGTATTTTCCGTCGAAGAATGCAGTGCCATGGGGAGATTTCGATGCGCACCTGGCGCACATGCGCACCCACCTCGCCGCACTTCCCGACGATGTACCCCTCGCCGATGCGCTCGGATCCGCGCTCCTCGACTTCAACACGTTTCCCGAATCCGAATCGCAGCGACACCGCGCGCGGATGGAACTGATCCTGCGGAATCCGACCCTGCAGGCGTATTCGTCGGTCATGTACCAGGGATGGCGAGGCGCGATCGCCGAGTTCGTCGCGCGGCGCACGGGTGCCGCCCCGGACGATCACTACCCGCGCACCGTCGCATATCTGCTGCTTGCGGTGGCGGTGTCGGCCTACGAGCAGTGGCTCGCCGACGAGACCCTCGAACTACCCGACCTGTTGGCCGACGGAATGCGCACGCTCTACAGTGGGCTGAACCACTCCGGGAGTTGAATTGCCCCGGCTCCGACCCGAACGAGGCTCACCCATGACCGTGCTCGATTCGCTCGCCCCCTGTCCGCCCGGTCGCTGGACGCACGGTCATGTGACCGTAGAGCGAGTCCGCACGGGTTCGATCACGTTGTACCGCAACGGTAGTGATCTGCGAGTGACCCACTCTCTCCACCCCGAGGATCTCAGCGAAAGCCTAGTAGCGGGTGTCACCTCGTCGATTGTCGACTCCGATTTCGGGCAGGACGAATTCGAACTCACCATGGTGGGCCTGGTGCGATCCACGGTGCCCGGTGCTCTCGAATCCTGGACCACCTACTATCGCAATTCGTTGAACGAACTCATCGACGGCACAGCGGATTTCGCTCCCATTCACGACATGGCCGCCGCACTCGTCCGCGGCGACGTAGTCGACCTGGGCTCGTGCTTCGGCTTCCTTCCGCTCCGGCTGGCGGGCAAAGGGACTGCGGTGACGGCCACCGACATCCTGCCGGGCACCATGCGCCTGCTCGACGCCGTCGCACCGCAACTGGGGCTGTCCGTCGACACCCTCGTGTGCGATGCCGCGCATGTGCCCGTCCCCGACAACAGCGCCGACACGGTCACCGCCATCCACCTGCTCGAGCACGTCGACGACGAGATCGGTGCCGCCGTGATCGCGGAGTCACTGCGCATCGCGCGCGAGCGGGTGGTCATCGCAGTTCCGTTCGAGGACGAAGCGACGGCATGCCACGGGCACATCCGCACCTTCGACCTGGCGGCTCTCGACGCGCTGGGAGACAGCACCGATCGGCCGTACGAGGTGTTCGAGCACCACGGCGGCTGGCTCGTCATCGACGCGGGCTGACCTGCGGCGGGAGAGCCTGGCGGCAGGGCACCCCGACCGCCTACGGCCGACTGCCGACGAGGAACTCGGACATCGCTTCGGCTACCGCCTCGGGTTGATCGAGCATCGAGAGGACATAGGCGTCGTCGATCTCCGTGAGTGTGGCGTTGGGCAACAGTTGCGCGAGCCGTTGTCCGTGACTGCGCGGCATCACCTTTCCCGCCGACGACCACAGCACCAGCGCCGGACCCGTAAAGTGCTGCAGCGCTTCTGTATCGGCGACGAGTTCGGATTCGACCGTAGGTGTGGTGCCGTACTTGCGCAGGTCACGGAGTACATCTTTGTTCCGGAGTCCGGGTTCACTCCAGGTACGGATAAGGGCGTCGGGCAGCGGCTTGCGCGCCATCCAACCGAGCAACAGGGGCGTGCTACGCAGCCACCGGATCCGCAACTGCCGCAGTGCGAGCGTGAGTCCGCCCGGGATACGCGCGGCCAGTACCGCCATCCTGCCCGGCAGCCCCGGCGGGAAGTTGTCGTAGGCCTCGCACGGCAGCAGGATCAGCCGGCCGACGCGTTCGTCGAGACCGTAGGCGGTAAGAAAGAGTGCACCTCCCCAATCGCTGTGCACCAGAGTCACATCGTTCAGATCGAGGGCTTCGAGGAAGTCGGCGACGAGCTGGTTCAGCCCGCGCAGACTCAGGTCCGCGTCGGGGCGCATGGGCTCGGGATGAGAGCCGAGCGGTAGGTCCGGAAGCACGTAACGGAAGCCGTCGGGTAATCGGCCGATCACCTCGTCCCACACGAGGTGGGTCATGAAGACGCCGTGCAGCAGGACCACGGCAGGGCCGTCTCCGCGTTCGACGTAGTGGATCGGACCGGCGGGGAGATCAACGGTGGGCATCGGCACACCTTTCACTTGAGTGATCGCTCAAGAACCTTTGATCTAGTGTGGTGCTCAGGAGGAGAAGATGTCAACCGATACCCGCGATCGCATCCTGACAGCGATGGGAGAGCTGATGCGTCGGCAGGGCTACAGCGCTACCGGCGTCAAGCAGGTGTGCGACCTGGCCCATGCACGGATGGGCTCGCTCTACCATTACTTCCCCCACGGAAAGCAGCAGGTCGCAGCGGAGTCGCTGCGTGCGTCAGGGGAGGCCTACATCCAATTGCTGCCACTGCTGATGGACCCGTACGACGATCTCGGCGACGCGGTATCCGCATTCTTCGAAGCCGGCGCACAGCAGATCGAAGACAGCGGCTGGATCAACATGTGCCCGGTGGGCACGGTGGCCGGCGAGATCGCCGACAGCGAACCCGAGCTTCGCGCCGCGGCGGCCGACATCATGGGGTCCTGGGTCGCGGCCGGAACCACCTATTTCGAAGCTCGCGGCCTCGGCAACGCGGATGCACGAGAATTGATCCTCGCAATCCTGGGCGCATTGGAAGGCGCTTTCGTTCTGTGTCGCACGCTGCGCACGTCGGAGCCCATGCGCGCGGCGGGCCGCTCGATGACTGCGCATCTCGAAACGCTGCGCTCCGGTAAGAAGTACGCATCGTAGGTCGCGAGGTGTCAGATCAGACCCTGCTTGCTCGCCGCATACACCGCCTCGGCGCGGCGGCCCACTCCGAGCTTGCGCATGATGTTGCTGACGTGAAACTTGACAGTGGTCGCCGAAATAAACAGCTGCTCACCGATCTTCGTGTTCGACAAGCCTGCCGCGAGTAGCCTCAGCACCTCGAGTTCACGCGCCGTGAGCTGCTCGGTGGACCCGCCCTGCCCGTTGAGCGACCGCACCACCGCTGCCGCACTGCGGGAGTCGAACGCGCTCTCCCCACGGCACACCGCGCGGATCGCACGGACGAGTTCGGTCGTGTCGACGTCCTTGACGACATAACCGCGGGCGCCGGCATGCACGGCCCGAACGACGAGCTGCTCGTCGAGGAAGGTCGTGAGAACGAGCAGTCCGATACCGGGATGAGCCGCCGACAGCTTTCCGCACAGCGCAAGCCCCTCGAACTCCGACCCTGCGGACAACTTCAGGTCCATCAGCACGATGTCGGGGCGCACCCGATCGACGAGGGCCACGGCCTCCGCTTCGGTCGAGGCCTCCCCCACCACCTCGAGGTCGTCTTCCCGGTCGAGGATCGAACGCAATCCCTGCCGCAGGATCGCGTGGTCGTCGACGAGCACGATCCGGACGGTTGCGCTGCGCACCTGCCGATCATGTGACCCGGTCACCGTCATCGTGTCTCTCCAGTCTGCTGTGTTTCTCGGCGCACGGGAATCCGCGCCGCCACCCGCACGCCCCCGATCCGTGCCTTGCGCACTTCGAGGGTGCCGCCGAGTTCTTCTGCGCGGGCCTGCATATTCGCCAGTCCCCGGTGGCTTCCGTCGACGTCGCTGTGAGCGGCCAGTTCGAGCATCAGTCGCATGCGTGCCGGGTCGCCGTTGCCGTCGNCGGAGACGGAGACGCGTCCGTACGTCAGTCGCAGGACCGCTCGGGTCGCGTTGGCATGCACAGCGGCGTTGAACAGTGCCTCCCCGGCGATTCGCAGGAGCGAATGCTCTGCGTCGCCGGACAGTTCGACGGGTGCGCCACCCACCCGTACCGTGATGTCCAGGTCGCCCGGCAGGTGCGCGACCCGCAACTGCTCGAGCATCTCGGGCAACGACGAGCGGTCGGCGTCCGAGGTGCGGTTGAGGGCGTAGATGGCCGAGCGCAACTGTTCGACCGCGCGGCGCGTGAGTTCCTTGGCAAGGTCGAGGCGCTCCCTGCGCTCGTCGTCGGGAACGTCGCTGCGGCACACCTCGATCTGCATACCGGCGGACAGCACGGCCTGGGCGACGCTGTCGTGCAGTTCGCGCGCGATGCGGTGACGTTCCTCGTCGAGTGCTTGATGCCTGTGCGCGACACCGAGTTTCCGTTGGGTCAGTGCCAGTTGCCGCAGGGTCGCTTCGAGTTCCTCGTTGCGCGTCTGCAGATCTGCCGCCGCCCGGTTCGCTTCCCGATACGCCTGCTCGGCGCGGCCGAGCAGAAGTTGCCCCCGCTGGTACAGCGCCGAGTTCTGCAGGGCAACCGCGGTCTGGCTGGCCAGGATCGACAGCACCGCCCGGTCTGTGCCGTCGAGGGTGCGATGTTCCGGTGTCCACGCTGCGATCGCCCCGGCGACACCGCCGTCCAGCACGATCGGCACGAACGCGTGATGGGCTTCGACGACGGCGGAAGGCTCGATCGTTCCGCGGCGGATCTCGTCGAGCCGCGAGACCACCTCTCGGGGTAGCGGCGGACCCTCGACATCGTCGACCAGGAACGGGGTGGCGTCCGGACCGAGCACCAACCGGCGCGGACCGGCGTCGGGCAGGGTGCCGTCGGTGAGGGCGAACACCACCCATCGGGCGCTCAGGTGGGCGCGGGCGGCCTCGGCCACCGCGCAGATCAACGTTTCCGGCCCTTCGACGGTGCGCACGAGGGCGCGAGAGATGAGCTCGAGAGCGTGGACGACACGTTCGAGCCGCTCGGCCGCACCGCGGTACTGCGGATAGAAGGTCGACTTCCCCGATCGCAGACCGGTGAGTGCGGACAGGTCGGGCGCGGTCACAACGCCGTCCGGAACAGCTCGATCATCTGCTCGTGCGTGGCCGCGCGCGGATTGGTCGACATGCACGCGTCGCGAAGGGCGCCCGTTGCCAGCTGCGGCAGGTCTTCGTCCCGGACTCCGAGTTGCCTCAGTCCCCGCGGAACCCCGACGCGACAGGCCAGTTCCTCGATACGCGCCGCGACCGCCTCGACGGCGTCGGATGCGGGGCCGCGGGCCTCTTCGAGCTCCAGGGTCGTGGCGATCGCGACGAACGGGGCGGGATCGGCGGCACCGTTGAACCTGATGACATGCGGTAGCAGCACCCCGTTGATGACTCCGTGCGGCTGATCGAGAAGACCGCCGACCTGGTGGCTCATCGCGTGGGTGGCACCGAGGATCGCGTTGGTGAATGCGAGGCCGGCCTCGAGACTCGCCTGCGCCATCATCGCCCGCGCCGGCATGTACAGCGGATCGTCGATGGTGCGGACGAGCGTGCCGGTGACCATGTCGACCGCCCGCAGCGCGTGGTGGTCGGTGAGCGGGTTGTGGGCCCGGGAGACGAACGCTTCGATGCCGTGGGTCAGGGCGTCGAGTCCGGTCGCCGCGTTGAGATCGTCGGGCATCGTGGTGAGCAGCCGCGGATCTATCACCGTCAGGTCCGGCACCAGCGCGCGTCCGATGATGGTGATCTTGCTGCCGCGTGCGGTGTCGGTGACGACGCAGAATTGCGACACATCGGCGCCCGTCCCGGAGGTCGACGGCACCATCACCATCGGCGGGATGGGCAGGGTGGCACGGTCGACGCCCTCGTAGTCGAGGATGTTGCCGCCGTTCGCGGCCAGCACGGCGATGCCTTTCGCGGCGTCGATCACCGATCCACCTCCGAGCGCGAGGAGCACATCGCAGCCGTCGGCGCGATAGCGCTCGTGACCGGCCGCGATCTCGTAGTCCTTGGGATTCGGTGTCAGAGCGGACCACACGGTGACCGCGAGTCCGCAGTCCCGGAGATATCCGCGCAGCTCGCCCACCCATCCCGCGTCGATCAGTCCGGGGTCGGTGATCAGCATCGGCCGTACGGCGCCGAGCCGCACCGCCGCGTGCGCCGCCTCGACGAGCGATCCCTCGCCGAACACGATCTCGGGGGCATGGAACTTCACGAGCGCCGGCCCGCAGGCCCGGTGGTCGGCGCCGGCGGCTTCCGCCGGCTTGCGTTCCGGCATCACGACAGCCACTGCTCGACTCCTGACGATCCGCGTGAAGGTGTGACCCAGCTTACGTTGAGCCTCGAGCGTAGGCCGATCCGGACAGGGATGCACCGGGCCTCCGGACAGGGCCGTACCTACCCGATCGGGTAGGTACGGTTCGACCGTGCAGGGCGCTCAGCCGGTGGTGTCGCCCATCACCGCGCCTTCACGGCGGGGGTCCGCGCCGCCGATCCACCCCGCCTCGGTGCGCCGCAGCGCGCTCAGGCCGCTGGACTGCGGCGCCACCGACACCTGATGACCCCTGTCGCGCAGCTCCTGCACGAGCGCGTCGTGCGCACCGTCGTCCGAGCCGTCGACCGCCGGATGCTCGCTGCCGACCCCGGTCGCAGGGGTGTTCGCGGCACCGAAGGACACGGCAGAGACGGCCTGCTGTGGATCCAGGCCCCAATCCAGCATGCCGACAAGGGTTTTCACCACGAACTGGATGATCACCGATCCGCCCGGCGAACCCACGACGATCTGCACGTCTCCGCGTTCTCCGTCGGCGGACCGGTCGAACACGAGGGTCGGCGCCATCGAACTGCGCGGTCGCTTCCCCGGTTCGACCCGGTTGGCGACGGGAACGCCGTCCTCGTCGACCGGTTCGGCCGCGAAGTCGGTGAGCTGGTTGTTGAGTAGGAAACCGTCGACCATGTGGAACGACCCGAAAGCGGATTCGATGGTCGTCGTCATGGACGCGACATTGCCGTACTTGTCGGCGACGGACACATGACTGGTGCCGTATTCGGGCTCCTGTGGTGGCACGCCGAGCGGGACCGGACCGAAGTCGCCGGGCTGTGCCGTGCCCATGCTCTTCCCCGGATCGATCGATCCGGCACGATCGGCGAGGTAGTCCGGATTCACGAGCGTGTCGAGGGAACCGCCCGGCAACGGCACGAAGTCGGAGTCGGCGACGTACTTGTCGCGATCGGCGTAGGCGAGCCGTTCCGCTTCGGCGATCAGGTGGACGGCCTCGGGGTCGGGCACGCCCCCGTCCGCGTCGATCTCGGCAGGTGGGAGCCCCGCCAGGTCGAAGTTCTCGAGAATCCCCAGGGTCGCCGCGACGGCCATGCCGCCCGACGAGGGGTTCGGCATCCCGCAGATCTCGGCGCCCCGATACGGCGTACACAGTGCGGGGCGTTCCTTGGCTTCGTATCCGGCGAGGTCCTGCTCGGTCATGGTGCCGGGGGTGCGGCCCCCGGAGTCGGTCGCGGTGGCTTCGACAACTGCCCGGGCGATGTCGCCCGTGTAGAACGCGTCGGCGCCGTCGGTGGCGATTGCGCCGAGTGTCTTGGCCATCGCCGGATTCGTGAGCGTCTCCCCCGCCGGCTTCGGACTCCCGTCCGGGCGCAGGAAATACGCGCGGGCATTCTCGTCGATGGTCAGTTGAGCCGCCGCGTCGGCGATCGAGTCGGCCATGCGGTCGCTGATCACGATGCCCCGGTCGGCGAGTTCGATTGCGGGATCGAACAGCGGCGCCCAATCGGTGCCGCCGTGTTCGGCGTGAACCATCTCGAGCATGCGCACGACACCCGGCACCCCGATGGATCGACCGCTCGACCGGGCGTCGGGTTTCGGTTCGGTGCGGTCGGTGTCGCCGATCCAGCGCAGGTAGTTCTCGTCCGCCGACATCGGCGCGGTTTCGCGACCGTCGTATGCCTGCACCTGCCCGGATTCTGCGTCGTAGTAGAGCAGGAACGCGCCGCCGCCGATACCCGACGACTGCGGTTCGACGAGGCCGAGCACCATCTGCGCGGCGACGAGGGCATCGGCAGCGGTGCCGCCGTCGCGGAGGACCTCGCACGCGACCTGGGTGGAGGCGGGATTGGCGGTGGAGACGGCATACGAGGCGGTGGTCACCGCTGTCATGCCGGTGCGGTAGCCGGTGGCGATTTCGGGTTCGGTCGCGAGATCGCGGTCGGCGGTACCGGGCGGGGGCGGCACGTCGGTCACCGGGGTGCCGTTCGGCTGGGCCGTACACGGCTGCCCCGAGGGCTGGGCCGCCTGCGCCTGGTCGTCGCCCGTCGCGGTACACGCTCCGATGAGGACGACGGACACGCTCGCGGCAAGCGCGGCTCGAACTCCGGACCGAACTCTCGCTACCGAGGTCACCTCGTCGACGCTAACAGCGCCCACTGCCGGCCGGAGGTGTTTGCCCGGGCACTCTCGACGGTCGCCCGCGAGGTTTCGGAAAACTGTTGACATCAGGACGGAAGCGGCGCATTCTTTAGTCAACCGACAGATTGATAAAGAAGAAGGTTGATAAATGGACGGAAGCCGAACCGACGACGAACTTCTCGACATCGCCTTCGCGGCGCTCGCCGATCCGGTTCGCCGCCGCATAGTCGCCCGGCTCAGCCGGGGACCGGCCACCGTCAACGAACTCGCGGAACCCTTCGCGATCACCAAACAGGCGATCTCGAAGCACATTCAGGTACTCGAGCACGCCGGACTCGTCACGCGCACACGCGACGCCCAACGCCGGCCCGTCCACCTGAACCCCGCACGGCTGGAGACGCTGACCTCCTGGATCGATCGGTATCGGTTGGTCAAAGAGCAGCAGTTCCGCGGTCTCGACGCCGTGCTGGCCCGGGAAGCGGCCGAGACAGACGATCATCGCCGGGATGACCACCACATCCCTCCCGAAAGGACAGCGAAGTGAGCAACGCACTGACCGTCAGCGTGCCCGAAGGCGTTCCCTTCATCGACTTCGAGCGTGAATTCGACTATCCCGTCACCGAGATCTTCCGGGCGCACCGGGATCCGGCCCTCGTCGCGCAGTGGCTCGGTCCACGCGGGGTGAACATCGACATGGACCACTACGATTTCCGCACCGGCGGAACCTACAAGTACACGCACAGCGACGAGGAGGGCGGGTCGTTCACCTTCTCGGGAGTTTTCCACACCGTGCGCGAAAACGAATTCGCTGTCCAGACATTCGAATTCGATGGGTTCCGCGACGTGGTGAGCATCGAGTTCCTCACCTTCGAGGACCTCGGGAACGGACGCAGCAAGCTCACCGGGCATGCCGTGTATCCGACGCTCGAAGCCCGGGACGGAATGGCGTCGACGGGGATGGAGGACGGCATGAACGACGGATACGAGCGGCTCGAGGAAACCCTCGCCAAAGCACACGCCTGAGCCGCTCGCCGAACTCGGCCGCGCTCAGCGCAGAGCGTGGCCGAGTTCTGCTGCCCGGGAAAGCAACTGGGCGCCGTCATGAGCGACCACCACTCGGTCGCACACCTGTGAGTACTCGGGCATGGCACACGTCGCCTGCGCCCAGTACCTCTCGGGCTCGGGAGTGACCCACGCCAGCCGATGGACGCGGCGCCGCAACTCCTCGAGCCGGTCGACCCGCGACGGCAGACCGTTGCACCGCCCGTCCCCCACCACGAGCACCGACGTGCGGCTGTCGACCGAACCCGCATGCTCGACGAGCAATTCGTCGAGCACCTTCCCGTAGTCGCTGCTCGCCTCGAGATCGAGACCGGGGTGGGCAAGGACGGCTGCCAGGGCACCGTCGCCGTCGGCCGCGAGCAGCTGCTGCGTCACATCGACCGGCCGATCGACGAACGCCACCACCCGGCAGCGGTGAGCGCGCCCGTGCATCGCCTGTGCCAGACGGAGAGTGAACGCGGTGATCGGCCGCACCGACAGCGACACGTCCGCAAGCACGAGCAGCCGCACCCGGTCCGGTCGCGGGGCACGGACGACGAGGTGGAACGGCACACCATCGGTACGCATTCCGGCGCGGGCGGTACGGCGCATGTCGAGCCGCCCACGGGTGCGTTCGCGGGGCCGGGGCCGGACCGGGCCACGCATGCGCCGCAGCACCTCGTGGCACGCGAGTTCGATCCCCGCCCGGTCCGCACCCGCCGGATCGCGTGGGTCCGGGACCTCGAGCTCGTCCCGATCCGGGAACGCGGCGCCGGCCGGCGACGCGACGAACGCCTCGACCGCTTCGACGAGGCGGTTCAGCTGGGCTTCGGTGAGCGCCTCCTCCGGCGCATCCGCTCCGTATGCCCGGCGCGGATCGTACGCATCGAGCCACGCCAGGATCGACGCGGGATCGTCCCAGGACAGTGAACCGGCAACGGCTGCCCCGGCGACGGCCGACAGCTCGCCGACCGTCGCGGTGCCCGCGCGATCCACGTCCACGGTGTAGGTCATGCCCCGCCGGCCCGAATCCGCGCCGGTATCGACGGACAGTGCCGCATCGGCCGAGGTCATCGACACGTCGTCGTCGTCCTTGTGCGGATTGAAACCTTTCTCCGCCTCGGGGGTGTCGAAATGGTCGCCCACCTCGGCGGCCCGTTCGTTGTATTCGGCGTAGCGCGCCAGGCCCGGATCGTCGTCGAGGTCGAGGGCTGTGGGCAGCGCATCGGCGAACAGGGCGCGGGGCTGCCGACACTCGGGGTCACCGCTCACGGCATCGACCGCGCCGAACAGTGCCTCGAAGGCCCGGTCGAAGCCGGCCTGTTCGTGGGGATACTTGGCGCACACTGCGCGCAGGCACGCGCGCAATACGTCCCGGTCGCGTGCACCGAGGAGGCCGAGAACTCGCCGAACCTCGATGGTCTCGGCCGGCGACGCCGCTACCCCGCAGCGCCGCAGAAGCCGTCCGAACACCGCCGCGACCACATCGAGGATGCGGCCGGGCCGCCGCAGGTCCGGTGCCGTCACGAGCATCGCGCCGTCACCGCCGCGTCTGTGTGCCGACACCCGCGCCGCCGCCGCGGCCGCGGAACACCGCGGTCGTGGTGTTCGCGGGGTGCGACGCGACCGTGACTCGTTCTGCCGGAGCAACATCGGACGGCTGCGCCGGAGAGTGCCGTGCGCCGCCGGCGAGCCGGCTCTTCGCCAAATCGACATCGCCG
>NZ_JAUZMZ010000260.1:0-4610 GCF_036327435.1 Rhodococcus chondri
CTCGACGCCGATCAGCCGGGTGGTTTCGGCACCATTCCGCTGCCCCAGCTCGACGCCGGCCCGTACCTGTCGTACGGGTTGCAGTGGCTCGCGTTCGGGATCATGGCACCGTTGGGTCTCGGATATTTCCTGTGGGCCGAACTCCGGGAGCGGCGCAAGGCGAAGTCGGAGACCGAGCACCCGGTCGAGGATGACACGAAGGCGCAGCCCGCGCCGTCGCACACCCCCAGCGACAAGCTCGCCGACCGCTACGGGCGGTCACGGTGATCACGCCGGGCAGTACCCCACGATTCGAGGAGTCACCGATGTACTCGACCGTCGACGAGTATCTGGCAGACAAGGAGCCCGCCGCCGTCGACGTGTTTCTCCGCTTCCGGAAGCTGGTGCTCGCATTGGGCGACGACGTCCACGAGCGTGTTCACCGGTCGGAGATCTCCTGGGCGCGCACCCGAGTGTTCGCCGCCGCGTTCGTGTACGCCTCACGGCTCGAGGTGGCGATCGATCTGCCGCGCCGGATCCACCATCGCGCGCTGCGCGAGGCATTCCCGACCAACGAGACGGTGACGACGCACAGGTTGAGCATCGCGTCCGCAGACGAACTGGACGCTCAGGTGAAGTCGATGCTGATCGAGGCCTACGAGAGGGTCGGCCCCGGACTCGGGTGATCCGGTCCGCATCGGTCCCGTCGGGTCCGGCTCCGGGTGCCGCATTTTCTGTTGCCACGCTTCGGTGCGGGCGTACCGTTGTCGGCGAGCGCTCTTCATGTCGGGGTGAGGACGACGATCACTCTCGAAAAGAGAAGAACATGACGAAACAATTCCGGATGCTTGCGGGCGGCGCCTTGATGGGTATCTCGCTGCTGTTGGTTGCCCCGACCGCCGCTGCGGCCCCCGGCCAAGACAATTGGGGGCAAGAGGTCAAGGAGTGCAACGCGAGCAATTGCTACCCGGGCGGAACCAGCCGAGGTGACTACGTCAAGGGACAGGCGCGCGACGGCGACGGCCCGGGGTACGGGCGGGAAATTCACGATCTGGCAAATCCGGGCAACTCGGATCCTGCGCTTCCCTGACGCGTCGGCAACTGAACGCACAGGTGACCTCGGGTCGATCGAGACTTACGAGAGGGTCGGCACCGGACTCCGAGGACCCTGCACGGTGGCCGCTGCTCCGGCATTCTCCGATCCGGGCGACCTGCGCAGCGGTGGCGTCCCGAGTAGCCGCTACGTCCCCCGTCCCCGACTGCGGACGTCGGACCGGAACGCGAGGGCTCGTGCGGTGAGGACCACACACAGCTTCGCCGACGTGTAAGCCGTTCCGATGCCGCCGGTAAGCGAAGACAGAGAGCAACATTTCGATATCCCCCCGCGTGTGACGTCGTCGGAGACTCGCCACCGGACTCACACTGACGAGAGTCACAGACGCTCGTCGAAGGGGCCACCTCATGCGAGATCACCGATCTGCCCGCGCCGTGGCGCTACTGCTCGCCGCGTGCCTGTCGGTGGCCGCGTGCAGCGCCGCCACCGCCGCGCCGCCGGAACGCCGCACGGTTTTCGGCTCCACAGGCAGTCTCGGGGAGGGAACGGTACGCACGTACACAACCGTGGACCGGGACGGCAACCCGATCGCGGTCGGTCTCCGAATGTCTTCGGCCGCCTTGGATGGGTTGCCCCACAGCGACGTCACGTCCGTGCTCGACCTTCCCGGTGAGGCGTCCGCAACGGTGTTCGACCACGTCATGCTCAATTGGAACCCGCACGGGCACGGGCCGAGCACCCTGTTTGACCGACCCCACGTGGACGTGCACTTCTACATGACCGACACGGCCGCGGTCGAAGCGATCGATCCTGCTTCCCCGGACTTCTGGGCTCGCGCCACACACCTTCCGGAGGCGAAGTACATTCCCAGCGACTACGTCACCCCGCCGGGACCTCTGGCCGTGCTGATGGCGGCGCCGTTCATGGGCGTGCACTGGATGGACGCCACCGCCGGCATGATCCCTGGGGTCTACGACTTCACGCAGACCTTTCTCAACGGGACCTGGGACGGGGACTACACGTTCATGGAACCGATGTTCACGCGGGCTTGGCTACTGACCGAACCGACGCTCCGCGAACACGTCAAGCAACCGCAGGCGTACCAGCACACCGCCTGGTACCCGACCGTCTACGCCGTCCGATTCGACTATGCCACACAAGAATTCGACATCGCCCTGGAAGGCATGGTCTTCCGTCAGCAGTCGTGAGAATCGACGTCGATCGGGGCGGCAACGTTGTTGGCGGTACGGCCGGCTCGGCGTCGGGCACGAGTACTCCGGCACTGCCTATCTCGCTGCCACCATCTGAGTCAGGAACAAGCGGGACGCCTCGACGCCCCGGGCGCTGCGAAGCGCCCCCATATCCGCGGCGGACATCATTCCGCTCATCCCACCCATGCCACCGCCCGGCATGGCGCTGGACTGCATCGGCATTTCCTGCCCGGGCATTCCCATCCCAGGTGAGGACATGGCCATGTTCGGGCTCGTCATCGGCATGCTGGTACCCGGAGACATGGTGGTTTGACCCCACGCTGCCCCCCAGCTCTGCCCGGAGTCGCCACAGGCGGCCAGGGTGAGCGCGGCCGCGACCGTCACGGCACCAGCGGCCAGGGACTTCTTCCCGACAAGCATGCCCTGCACTCGCATCGGCCGGGGCCACCGCCCACGAAGCGGTTACCGGTGCCGGTCAGCTGCAGCAGCAGCAGCCACCACCCGTAAACGCGGCTTCACCTCGAAACGGCAGGCGTAAGACTTCGCCGCCACGGTCGAGGTCGAGAAGATGACCGGCAGCTACGTCGCACTATCCGCCGGGCGAATCCTCCTCGGTGACGTCGCCGAAAAGTGGATGACAAGCAAGGTCAACCTGTCGGCGTCCACAGCGGCCCGCTACCGGTCGAGCCTCGATGTGCACGTACTCCCCGATTCGGGCAGACACCACTCGTCGACGTCACACGGGAGCGGCTTCGCAGCTGGGTCGCGGGCATGTCCGAGAAGCTGTCGGCGTCGACGACACGCACGAACGTGCTCGTGCTATCCCAAGTGCTCGACCAGGCCGTCCAAGACTCCCGCATCGTGTCGAACCCCTGGGACGGACTCGACCTACCCAAGCTCGAGCACAAAGATCGGCGATACCTCAGCTTCGAGCAAGTCGATCTCCTCGCCGAAGCTGCGGGCAACAACAGCGTGCTCGTCTACGTCCTCGCGTACTGCGGACTGCGGTTCGGTGAGGCCGCAGCGCTCACAATCGCAGACGTGAACCTCGAGCGACGACTGCGGATCCACCGATCGGCGACCGTCGTCAACAGC
Source organism: Rhodococcus chondri (assembly GCF_036327435.1). Classification (NCBI taxonomy): domain Bacteria; kingdom Bacillati; phylum Actinomycetota; class Actinomycetes; order Mycobacteriales; family Nocardiaceae; genus Rhodococcus; species Rhodococcus chondri. Next base: position 3,340 of record NZ_JAUZMZ010000260.1, read on the forward strand.
AAGATCGTGGTGTCGTCCCCGAAGGCGAACCAGGCACGAGACGTACCACTCCCCCGCTTCCTCGCGGATCTTCTCGAGGAGCGGATCGAAGGCAAAGCGCCGGCCGATCTACTGTTCCCCGATCCCCGAGGCGGGCATATGCGCGTCGGGAACGTCCGTCGTCGATGGTGTGATGCCGCGGTGAAGGAATCGGGTGTTCCCGAAGGGCTCACGCTGCACGAGCTGCGACACACTGCGGCCTCGCTGGCGATCACAGTCGGGGCGAACATCAAGACGTTGCAACGGATGCTCGGGCACGCCAGTGCTGCGCTCACCCTCGACCGGTACGGGCACCTGTTCGACGACGACCTCGGGATGGTCGCGGATCAGCTCGACAAACTCGCTCGACCTGGCGGTTCGTGACACCGCTCGAGACGGTGTTGTGTCCAACGTGTCCACGAACGCAGAGAGGGCACTTCCCGGTTTCTCGGAAAGTGCCCTCTACCTGCTGTAACGACTGTGGGCGCGGAGGGTTTCGAACCCCCGACCGCTGGTGTGTAAAACCAGAGCTCTACCACTGAGCTACACGCCCGGATACTCGGCGGCATTCACCGCCGAGCCCGCCTCAGGACTTTAGCGCGGCCAGCGCCCTCACCCAAGCGCCCTGGTCACGGGGCTCGCCGGGCTGGTTTTCCTCGGCGAACCGGACGATGCCGGTCTTGTCGATGACGAACGTGCCGCGGTTGGCGAAGCCGAGCTTCTCGTTGAACACCCCGTAGGCCTGGGCGACCTCACCGTGCGGCCAGAAATCCGACAGCAGCGGGAAGGTGTAGCCCTGCTCCGCCGACCAGATCTTGTGCGTCGGCGACGGGCCCACCGAGACCGCCAGGATGGCGGTGTCGTCGTTTTCGTACGTGGGCAGGTCGTCGCGGACCGCGCACAGTTCGCCCTGGCAGACGCCGGTGAATGCGAGCGGATAGAACACCAGCAGCACGTTCTTGTTGCCGCGGAAGCTCGACAGGCTCACTTTCTGGTTGTTCTGGTCCTTCAACGTGAAATCGGGCGCCTCGGCGCCGACTGCTATCGCCATCGGATGGTGTGTCCTTTGCTGTCCGAGAGTGGGGAGCCGACTCAGCGGCGAGGACGGCCGCTCTTCGGCTGGACGAGGCAACTGCCGGTCCAGTCGCCGAGGTTGGCGGCCAGGGTCTGGGTCAGACCGGCGGTGGTCGCCGATTCGGCGATCTCGCTGGGCTCGACGTGCTCGGGGCGACCGGTCTTCGGCGTCAACACCC
>NZ_JAUZMZ010000261.1:0-4495 GCF_036327435.1 Rhodococcus chondri
CCGGAACCGCGTCCGGCGCGAGTCCGCGACCCGGCGCGGTGAGGTCGCCGATCAGCGAACCCAGGCGGTTCCGGCCGGGCATTGTCTCGGCCAGCGCCTCGAATTTGCCCAGGGACTCCCGCCGCACCAAGACGTGGACCTCGGCGTCCGGCCTGCTTGCGAGTCGCGCGACGACGTGCCGACCGAGAAACCCGGTTCCGCCGGTGACCAGGTAGCTGACCATACCGTGAACTTACCCTCAGGTAAGAACAAGTTCTAGTGACCGATGCCGATCTTCGCGTGGACACCTTTCATCCATTCCGGCGCCCACCAGTTCGCCTCGCCCATCAGCTTGACCAGCGACGGCACCAGCAGCATGCGCACGATCGTGGCGTCGATGATCAACGCCACGATCATGCCCACACCGAGAAAACGCATGATCGACAACCCCGAGATGGTGAACGCGCCGGTGACCACGATCAGCAACAGCGCCGCGGCCGTCACGACACGACCGGTGCGCGCGGTGCCCTCCCGGACCGCCTCGACGGTCGTCGCACCGGCCGCGCGGGCCTCGACCATCCGGGACATCAGGAACACCTCGTAGTCCGTGGACAGGCCGAACACGACCGCCAGAATCAGGACGACGAAGGTCGGTTCCAGCGCGTTCGGTACCACTCCCAGCAGCGAGGCCCCGTGTCCGAGCTGGAACACCCAGGTCAGCACGCCGAACGTCGCTGCCAGGCTCAGTCCGGCCATCAGCACCGCCTTGATCGGCAGTACCACCGACCCGAACGCCAGGAACAGCAGCACCAGCGTCGAGACCACCATGATCGTGATCATCCACGGCAGCGCATCCGCGACCGCCGAGTTGGCGTCGTCGACGAGCGCTCGGCTGCCACCGACGAGCAGTTCGGTCTCGCCGGGCGGTTCGATCCCCCGCAGTTCGTCCGTGATGGCACTCGCGCGTGCGGTGCCGTCGACACCTTGGGCGTACAGGGCCTGCAGTACCAGCACGTCTCCCTGTTGCCCGACCGTCACCGTCTGGGCGATGCCGTCGACTCCGGCGATCTCGCGGGTCACCGCGCGAACCTGATCCGGCGCAGGCGGCTGTCCGTCTGCACCGCGCAGCACGAGGGTCGCGCCGTTGCCGGTGCTCGAGAAGTCGTCGAGCAGGGTCTGCGTCGCCGCTCTGGCCTGACTGCTCTCGGGAAGAGCCGTGTATTCGATCTCCCCGAACGCGGCCTTGGCGACCGGTGTGGCGATCACGAGCAGGCCCGCGGTGATGACGATTGCGATGATCGCCGGTCGCTGCACCACCCGGGTGACGACCCCACCCCAGAACCGGCGGGCGCGGGCCTCGCCGCGGGCGGAGGCGTCACGGTCCCACGTCCACGAGTTGATGCGCGGTCCGAGCAAGGCCAGGACGGCGGGCACCGCGGTCAGCGACAGGACCGCTGCGCTGAACACCGACGCCATCGCGCCGAGCCCCAGCGACCGCAGCACCGCCTGCGGAAAGACGAGCATGCCCGCGAACGCACAGATCAACAGTGCGCCCGAGAACATGACGGTGCGGCCGGCAGTGAGCATCGTGCGCTTCGTCGCGACGGCCGTCTCGGCGCCCGACGCCAGTTCTTCGCGGAATCGGCTCACGATGAACAGCCCGTAGTCGATGGCCAGACCCAGGCCGATCAGCGATGTGATGTTCAGGGCGTACGACGACACCTCGGTCACCGTGGACAGCAGCCGCAGCGTCGCGAGTGAGGAAAAGATCGACAGCACACCGACGAACACGGGCACCGAGGCCGCGACGACACCACCGAAGATGAGCACGAGCAGCACGAGGGTCACCGGGACCGCGATGGCCTCGGCGATGATCAGGTCGCGTTCGAGCGTGTGGGTGAATTCGACGCCCACCACGGTGTTGCCCGCGAACTGGGCCTCCAGCCCCGGCACCTCGAGTTTTTCGAGCGCCGCATCGAAATTCGCGGAGGTCACCCCGGAATCGGGCGCGAGGATGATCGACGCGGCGACCTTGCGCTGATCCGTCGAGATCAGCAGCTGATTCATCGGTGGCGGCGCGGTCCAGTACGTCGAGATCGACGTGGTCGGGACGTCGTCGGAAAACTCCTGGAGGGTCTGTTCGACGTCGCCGCGGATGTCGTCGAGCGTGCGCCCCTCGGGCGCGGTGTACATCGCGATGATGTCGGCCGTCTGCGAACCGAAGTTGTCGTAGATGATCTCCTGGACCTGCACCGCTTCGCTGCCTGCCACGTAGTAGCCGGTGCCGGACAACTTGCCGAACACGCCGACCCCCCATGCGCCGGCGGCCAGAACAATCAACAGCACCACGGCGAGTACCCACCGGCTTCGCGTCACGACGATCTCGGCCCAGCGGTTCATGCGTACTCCCGGTTCGATTCACTCGGTCTGCCGAACGGCCAGCCGGGCGTCGGCACCGGACACTGTAATCGTGACTCGGATGCGGGCCGATGCTGGCCGGGCGACGGAATCGTTCGGGGAGCAAATCCGGGGAACGAAGAGAGCGGACCGACGCGCCGGATGCCTCACGGCACGGTGCGCAACGTGGCTCCAGCCGGACGGAATTCACGAAGGCCATTTTCATTGGCTCCGGGGCGTACCGACGCGCCGATCCATGTGGGATCAACGAGACCCTCCGGCGATCTATTCCCGCCTCGAGTTCTCGTGGTGGCCGCTACTCGTGGTGTCCGTGCGCCGACCGGTCGGAGGTGCCGGCCACCTGATCGATCTCTTCCGGCCCTACCACGACGAACTGTCCCATCATGCCGTCGTCCTCGTGCCGCAGCAGGTGGCAGTGATACATGTACGGCACCGAGGGGTCGGTGTGGTCCTCGAACCGCATCAGCAACTGCACCGTGGCTCCGGGCGGCACGTACACCGTGTCCTTGCGCCCGGCCAGACCAGGATGGCCGGGCGGCATTCCGGTGATGTCGACGATCCGGAACTGCGCATCGTGGACGTGGAAGTTGTGGATCAGACCGCTCACGTTGCGTATCTGCCACAGCTCGGTCGTGCCGGCGACGACAACCTCGTCGACACGTGCCATATCCATCGAGCGGCCGTTGATCGTGCTCGCGCCGGTCAGATCCAGGTGCCGGGTGACGGTCGCCTCCCCGAGATCCTCGAACGCCGCCAGCTGCCCGGGCACCTGCGCGGTCGACGCGAGTGTGGGCGCAGCGCGCAGCTCGAGGACGTCGAAGCGGTCGTCGCCGCCGGAGAACCGGGTCTGCCAGAAATCTGCCCTCAGGTCCGGTGGGGTGCTGCGCAGCACTGTCCTGCCGCCCGCCGGCACCTCGACGACGATCTCGGCCCGTTCGCCGGGGGAGAGCTGCACGCTGCGGAGAGTCATCGGTCGTTCGAGCAGTCCGCCGTCGGTGCCGATCAGCGCGAAGGCCAGGCCGGTGTCGAACGAGAAGTTGTAGACGCGCGCATTCGAGGCGTTGAGCAGGCGCAGCCGGACCCGTTCGGTGTGCACGTCCAGAAACGGGCGCGGGGTGCCGTTGACGAGGATCTCGTCGCCCAGCGTCCCGACGTCGGCGAACATCTCGCCGTCCTCGTCCAGCTGGTCATCGTCGAATTTCTTGTCCTGCACGATGAGCGGGATGTCGTCGATGCCGTAGTCGTCGGGCAGCGCGGGCGTGGCCGGATCGTCGAGCAGGAACATCCCCGCGAGACCGCGATAGACGTGTTCGGCCGTCGAGCCGTGCAGATGCGGGTGGTACCAGAGCGTCGCGGCCGGCTGGTCGATCGTCCAGTGCGGAGACCAGGTGGCGCCGGATTCGATGGTCTGATGCGGACCGCCGTCCATCGCGGCCGGCAGGTGCATGCCGTGCCAGTGCAGCGTGCTCCTTTCTCCCACATTGTTGGTGACGTTCACGCGGACCTGCTCGCCGCGCGTGGCGCGCAGCGTCGGGCCGAGGTAGTCGCCGTTGACGCCCCACGTGCGAGTGTCCGGACCGTGCCCCAGGTCGTGGGTGCCGCGCTGCATCCTCAGATCGAACACCCGGGTGCCGGACTCGTCGACGGTGCTCGTCGCGAGCGGCGGAATGTGCAGCCGTCGATCGAAAACCACCTGTTCCGTCGTATCGATCTCGGCGGTGTTCCACGTGTAGATCGCAACCGTCGCGACGACGACCGCCAACGCCACAGCGAAGGTGAAAGCGACGCCGACCAGTCGCAGCAGCATTCTCATGGGAGGAATCCTCGTCGGCGGGAACGGAAACCACATCCGGCGTGGCTCCTGATCTTCGGTGGGGGAGAACCCTGACGGGTCCCCGGGGCCTTTCGCTCCGCATCTCGCCTCCGCGTCGATAGGCTCGCCCTCATGCGTATCCACCTGGGGCCGGACCACGACGACCACCTCGGCCCGACGCTGCGCGCCACGCGCGGCGAGCAGGTCCGCGTGAACGTCACCAACAATGTGGGAGAAAGGAGCACGCTGCACTGGCACGGCATGCACCTGCCGGCCGCGATGGAC
>NZ_JAUZMZ010000262.1:0-4477 GCF_036327435.1 Rhodococcus chondri
GTGTGGTTGCGGGCCCGCCCCGGCCCCGCGCTGAACGACATTGTCGAGCAGCCCGATCGGGTGACCGCTCGCGGTGATGCGGACGTGGTGGACCTGCAGGGGTCCGCGTTCGCCGCGACCGACGGAGATCCACGCACGGCGTGGACCGCCGAGGAGAGCGCGCTCGAACCCGACGCCCCGCGCCCCACCCTCACCCTCGACCTGCCGTCACCGCAGCTCGTGACGGGCCTCGACATCGCGACATCGCTCGGGACGCTTCCGGTCGCGCCGAGCCGGGTCGCCGTCAACCTCGGCAACGGCCCGCAGGTACGCGACCTCGACGAGGACACACCGATCGAGCTGACCCCACACATCACCGACCGGGTGGTGCTCAGCGTCGTCGGCTGGCGCGACGTGCTGGACCGCACCGTCCTCGGATTTTCCAAGCTCGCCGCGCCGGGACTGGCCGAGGTGACGGTGCTCGGGTCCGACGGCCCGATCGGCGCCCAGGATTCGGTCTACGACCGTGAGGTCACCGTCGGCTGCGACGAAGGACCCATGCTCACCGTCGGCGGGACGAGCTACCGCACGTCGGTGACCGCGACCGTCGCCGAGCTCGCCGCCGGCGCCGAGGTTCCCGCGACGCTGTGCGGCACCGGCCTGGTCGGCATGACCGCCGGAACCGTCGATCTCGATGTCGTCCCGGGTGCCGCGTTCACGGTGTCGAGCCTGGACCTGTCCGTCCCGGGCATCGACATGCCGGTGACCGATCCGGTCGAGCTCGAGATGGGCACGTGGACGGAGAACCTGCGCGAGCTGCACGTACCCGCCGGCACCGACGACCGGTTGATCGTCGTCCCGGAGAGCACCAACGTCGGCTGGGTCGCGCGCAGCGAGGACGGCACCGAACTGACCCCGGTGGTCGTCGACGGCTGGCAGCAGGGCTGGATCGTGCCCGCGGGGACGGGCGGGCTCGTCACCGTCGAGTTCGCGACCGACCGCTGGTACCGGCTGGGCATCTTCGGTGGGCTGCTGCTGTTGCTGCCCGTGTTCGTGCTGGCGCTGTGGCCGCGCCGGCGACCTGCTCCCGACCCCGGCCCGGCGCCGCGCACGTGGCGGTCAGGGGTCGCGGGATTCGTCGGGTTGATCGCCGCGGCGACCGTCGTCGCGGGTGCGGTCGGCGCCGGAGTCGTGCTCGTCGCCGCGGGAGCGATCGCCGTCGCCGCGGCACGGTGGGGGGTCGCGGTCGCCGCGCGGATCCTCGTCGCCACCGCCGGAACCGCGACGATGTTCGCGATGGCGCTGCTCTCGACCGGTCCGTGGCGCTCACCCGACGGGTACGTCGGGCACTCGCTCCTGATTCAGTTCGCGGCGCTGGTCGGGCTGGTCGCCGTGGGACTGGCGGCGTTGCCGGGGGGACCGACCCGGTGGCGCCGCTCCCAGCGGTGGAAGGCGCGACGCGTCGGATCCTCGACCAGCGCGTAGCTCACCGACGCGATCGCGATGCTCAGCACGACGGTCACGGTCAGCACGAACCAGAAACTGCCCTGGAAAGGCGCGATTCCGAAGACGGGGAACACGATCGACAACACCGCGAGGTGCCAGATGAACACCCCGTAGGACCACCGGCCCACGGCGAGCGCCGGCGGGCTCGCGAGGATCCGATGCTCGGCACGCGGCGCGAGGGTCAGGGGCGCGAGCAGCGCGAAGCTCATGATCGCGCCCAGCACGATCTTGTTGTTGTACTCCCACGGCTCGAGGTCGGTCAGGGTTTCGGGTCCGGCCAGCGGAGTGGCGGCGAGCGCGAACGCGGTCGCGGCGATCAGCGCCATGAGACGCCGACGCGACGCGAGCCGATGCATCCGGGTCGCGGGCAGGGTGGACAGTTCCGCGAGCAGCATTCCGGCCGCGAACCAGGGCACGTAACCGGGCAGCCAGTTGTCGTGATTGATGTGGCCCGGAGTGGGCACCGGCAACCACACCCACAGCAACGACAGCGCACTGGCCGCCAGCAGCAGCGGGATGCGGAAGCGGGCCCGATCGCCGCGCAGCCGGCGCAGGGCGAGCGCCAGTGCAGGCAGCAACAGATAGAACGCGACCTCGACCGACAGGCTCCACATCTGCGTGAGCCCCTCGGTGAGGGTGAGCGGTACGAACACCTGCGTCAAGGTCAGGTTTGCCCACCACACCGTCGCGCCGCCGCTCGCACCGGGCAGCAGCCACAGCACCAGAACCACCACGACCCAGTAGGCGGGCAGGATGCGGGTCGCGCGGGAGAAGAAATAGCGGCGGGCCGACTGAGGTTTGCCGAGTCCGCGCGCCACGGACGCGTGCGGACGCCAGAGCAGGAACCCCGAGAGCGCGAAGAACAGCGCGACCGCCAGGTCGAGTCGTCCCCAGACCCGGCCGATCACCGGGTCGTGCACGGCACCGGTCTGGAAGGCGACGTGGGTGATGAGCACACCGACGGCGGCAAGCCCGCGCATTCCCTCGAGTGCCGGAAGAAAACCCGTCACGACGGGTGCGGAGACGGTTGTGCTGGTCATCGGCGACCAGTGTGCCCGTCGTCGCCTCCTCACGGAAGTCCGGCTTCCGCGGCAAGCGGACGCGCATCACCACACCCCGGACTGTTAGTGTCTGGGCTCACGTGGCGTTCGCGGGTCGGATGCCAGGACGATCCGTGCAGCCCTGCTGCCGGTGGGGGTACTCGATGTCAACCCGTTGAGTGAGGAGAGACAGCATGGCTGAGCGTTCGAGCTCGGGCCGGATATTGGCGTTGATTCTGGTGGGCCTGGGGGCATTCCTCCTGGTTATCGCGATTCTCGTGCCGACCTACACCATTGGCAAGATGAAGACGACGCCGCTTGATCTCGAGGTGACGACGATCGCCGAGGGGACCGGCGATCTTCTCAATTCGCGAGCGCTACTGGCAGGCAACGCGCAGGTCGACAGGGACGTCCCGATCGTGGCACAGCGTTACGTCACGACGGAGGACCCGGCGAACAGCGAAATCATGACACTGCAGAGCGGTCAGACGGTGCGCCGTCTCGACATGCAGGGCGACAGCGGTCTGGTGACCGCGCTCATCGACCGCGTCACCATCGACCGGGTGACCGCGATGCCGGTTTCGGAAGAGGAATACCCGGAGCGCGTGAGCACGGTGCAGACATCCGCGGACGCGCCGCCCACCGATCTCGGAGACCGCGACGGGCTGCAGTACAAGTTCCCGTTCGACGTGAAGCAGGAGTCGTACCCGTACTACGACATCAACGCGCGTCAGACGTTCCCCCTCAATTTCGAGGGTGAAGAGGAACTCAACGGCTTGAAGGTCTACCACTTCCGTCAGGAAGTCGGCCCGATCGACCTGTCAAAAACCGATCCCAAGGCTACTACCTACAAGCTGAGCCTGCCCGCGTCCACGTGGGGTGTCGGTGAGGGCGACGAGCCGATCACGATGACCCGCTGGTACAACAACATTCGTGATCTGTGGGTCGACCCCGTCACCGGTGTCGTGGTCAAGGGCCAGGAACAGCAGGACCAGTACTACGCCCGCAGCGCGGACCGCCCCGAAGTGACGGTCCTCAACGTGACTCTGCCGTTCGACGATCAAACCGTCGAAAACCAGATCGCGCGGGCCAAGGACGGCAAGGACCAGCTTGCGCTGCTCGGCCGGACACTGCCCATCATCCTCGGCATTCTGGGCGTGATCGCTCTGATCGCCGGCTTCCTGCTCGGCGCTCGCAGCGGCGGCAAGGGCGGCAACCGGGCGGCCACGTCGCGCGGACCGGCCCCGGCCGGACCGGCCACCACCACCGTGGGCCCGGCGCACGCCGCGCCTGCGCAGCGGGATTACACGGACGACCGGACCGAGGTCATCCCCCGCTCCGATGTGGACCAGAACCAGCAGCAGCGGGACTGGACCACCGACCAGACCCAGGAGATCCCGCGCACCGATCTCCGTAAGCCCAACCAGGAATAGCGGCTTACAGTTCTCTCGTCCCGCCCCCCACCTCACGGTGGGGGGCGGTGGCGTTTCCGGACGGGGACGACGCACCCGCGGCACGGACTGCGAGCACCGCGACCGCCGCGGCGGTCACGGCCGCCACCCCGACGGCCACCGCGATGAACTGCCGCATCGTCGACGCGACGGTCACCATCAGAATCGCTTCCACCACCAGCCCCACCCACGCGACACCGGCGAGATGGGTGCGCTCCCCCGCGATCGCGGACAGCAACGCCCCCTGCAGCACGGCCAGGCACGCGCCCTGCAGCGCGAACGCCCACAGCAGCGACTGCACCGGCTCGTACGCCTCACCGACGAGCAGCGGCACGATCGGCGCGCACACCGCCGCCGCCGCGACCAGCGCCGCACCGAGACCGACGAGTACCGTCAGCGCCGACCGCACCGCCGCCGCGGACTGCGCCGGATTCGCCATCCGTGGATACAGCACCACCCCCACCGCCTGCGGTAACCAGAACGCCACCTTCGTCGCGACGG
>NZ_JAUZMZ010000263.1:0-4438 GCF_036327435.1 Rhodococcus chondri
GCCTGCCGGGCTCCTCGACGAGCCCGGCGCGGCGCCGCTGCGCGCCGCCCGCCGCGAACTCGCGGAGGAAACCGGTCTGGCGGCGCAGGAGTGGGACGTGCTCGTCGACATCGCGCTGTCTCCGGGCTTCACCGACGAAGCGGTGCGGGTCTTCGCCGCCCGCGGACTGAGCGTCGTGGACCGGCCCGACCCCGAACACGAGGAAGCCGACCTCGAGGTCCACCGCGTGCCGGTGGACGAGGCCGTGGCCATGGCACTGCGCGGGGAGATCGTCAACGCCACCGCCGTCTCCGGGATCCTGGCGCTCGCCGCGGCCCGCGCCGGCACGGTCGCCCTCCGAGCCCCGGACGCACCGTGGCCGGACCGGCCGGGCACCTTCGCCCGCACCCGGACCGAGCACGCGCGTTGATCCGGTGTTGACGCGGCAGGTCGAGGCGTCTCTCGACCACCTCACCGTCGAGCGCGGCGCCGCGGCGAATACCCTCGCCTCCTACCGCCGTGACCTGACCCGCTACATCGACTATCTCACCGACCGTGAGATCACCGATCTCACCGACGTCCGGGAAGAGCACGTCGAAGGCTTCGTCGCCGCGCTGCGACGCGGCGATCCCGACCGGGACCGGCCCGCACTGGCCACCGGCTCCGCCGCTCGGGCCCTGATCGCCGTGCGCGGCCTGCACCGCTTCGCCGCCGGGGAAGGACACACCGCCGTCGACGTCGCCCGCGCCGTCAAACCCCCCGCGCCCGGTCGGCGGCTCCCCAAAGCGCTCACCGTCGACCAGGTCTCGGCGATACTCGATGCGGTCGGCGGAGGCGCCGACGCGCCGCGCGGGCTCCGCGACCGGGCGTTGCTCGAAGTGCTCTACTCGACCGGGGCCCGCATCTCCGAGGCGGTCGGGCACGACATCGACGATCTCGACACCGACACCCGCCCGGTGCTGCTGCGCGGCAAGGGCGGCAAGCAGCGTCTCGTCCCGATCGGGCGGCCCGCCCTCGCCGCGCTCGACACCTATCTCGTACGCGGCCGTCCGGCCCTGTCGGCCGGGCACACCGCCGCGCTGTTCCTCAACGCCCGCGGGGGCCGGCTGTCCCGGCAGAGCGCCTGGCAGGTACTGCAGACCGCGGCCGAACGCGCCGGTATCGCCGGTGCGGTGTCGCCTCACACCCTGCGGCACTCGTTCGCGACCCACCTGCTCGACGGGGGCGCCGACGTCCGCGTGGTGCAGGAGTTACTCGGGCATGCTTCTGTGACGACAACGCAGATATACACCCTGGTCACCGTCGGTGCGCTTCGTGAGGTATGGGCCGGCGCCCACCCCCGCGCCCGCTGAACACCGCCGCTCGGACGCGTGTCCGTGCACGCAACCCGGCGGGAAAGCGGTAGCGTTTCGATGACAGATCGCTTCGCCGGAGCACCGCCCGGCGTGAGAAAGAACATCACGGTCGCAGAACAGGGGGAGTACCGAACGTGGGCACACCTCGGCCGCTCGCCACGGACACGGCGCGGACATACCCGTTCGCGCTGTCCGCCACCCCCTCCTCTCCGGACGAGGGTGAGCAGGCGCACACCATCAGCTACGACGACAACGAGCTCGGCCCCACCGGCCGGCCTCGCCGGCACGTCCCGGAACCGCAACCCCTGGCCTCGCACGGACCCGCGAAAATCATCGCGATGTGCAACCAGAAGGGCGGCGTCGGCAAGACCACCTCGACCATCAACCTGGGCGCCGCACTCGCCGAACAGGGACGCCGGGTGCTGCTCGTCGACCTCGATCCCCAGGGCGCCCTGTCCGCCGGACTCGGCGTCGCCCATCACGACCTCGACCTGACCGTCCACAACCTGCTCGTCGAACCCCGCGTCTCGGTCGACGACGTGCTCATGCGTACCCACGTCGAGAACCTCGACCTCCTGCCGAGCAACATCGACCTGTCGGCCGCCGAGATCCAGCTCGTCTCCGAAGTCGGCCGCGAACAGGCCCTCGGCCGCACCCTGTACCCGGTGCTCGACCGCTACGACTACATCCTCGTCGACTGCCAGCCGTCGCTGGGCCTGCTCACCGTCAACGCCCTGGCCTGCGCCGACTCGGTGCTCATCCCGATGGAATGCGAATTCTTCAGCCTCCGCGGGCTGGCCCTGCTCAACGACACCGTCGCGAAGGTCCGCGATCGGCTCAATCCCAAACTCGCCCTCGCCGGCATTCTGGTGACGATGTTCGACGCCCGCACCCTCCACGGCCGCGAAGTGATGTCCCGCGTCGTCGAAGTCTTCGGTGACCTCGTCTACGACAGCGTCATCGCGCGCACCGTCAAATTCCCCGAAACCAGTGTCGCCGGCGAACCCATCATCACCTGGGCCCCCAAATCCGGTGGCGCCGAAGCCTACCGATCGCTCGCCCGCGAAGTCATCCATCGGACCGGCCGCTGACCCGTGCACACCCCCACCCCGGACACGGCACCGCCGGCGTCCGACGGACCCACCCTCGACCACGGCAGCCCCGAACCCGCAACCGGCTTCCATGTGCGGCTGCGCAACTTCGAAGGCCCCTTCGATCTGCTGCTCACCCTCATCTCGCAACGCCGCCTCGACGTCACCGAGGTCGCCCGCCACGTGGTCACCGACGAGTTCATCGCCTACACCCGGCAACTCGGCCCGCTCCTCGGCCTCGATCAGACCACCGAATTCCTCGTCGTCGCCGCCACCCTGCTCGACCTCAAAGCCGCGCGGCTGCTGCCCTCCGGCGACGTCGACGACCCCGAGGACCTCGCCCTCCTCGAAGCCCGCGACCTGCTGTTCGCGCGGCTCCTGCAGTACCGCGCCTACAAACAGGTCGCCGAACAGTTCGCTGCCCTCGAAGCCGCCGCGCTGCGCCGCTATCCACGGGCGGTCTCCCTCGAACCGCACTACGAGAACCTGCTTCCCGACGTGGTCCTCGGCGTGAGCGCACAACAGTTCGCCGAGATCGCCGCCGCCGCATTCCGCCCCAAACCGGTCCCCACCGTCGGACTGGACCACCTGCACGTGCCCACCGTGTCGGTCCCCGAACAGGCCGCCCACATCCTGTCGGTCCTCGAGACCCACGGCGCCGGCCACTGGGTGAGTTTCGAGACCCTCATCGCCGACTGCGACCAGGGCCTGCTCATCGTCGCCCGCTTCCTGGCCCTGCTCGAGCTCTACCGCGAACGCGCCGTCACCTTCGACCAACCGGATCCGCTCGGGCCCCTGCAGGTCTCCTGGACCGGGCGGGGCGACCCCGCCGCCACCGACTTCGAGGAGGACTACGGATGAGCGACGCCACGACCGGCCTTGCCTCCCACACGGCACCGGACACCGACCGGGGACCGGAACCCGACCGCGCCTGGGACGGCGAACTGCTCGAGATGACCGACGACGAACTCACCGCCGCCCTCGAAGCGCTGCTTCTCGTCGTCGACACCCCCGCCTCCACCCCGCAACTCGCCGCCGCCATCGGCGTGACCGCACCCCGCACCGAGTCCGCCCTGCAACAGCTGGCAGCGGACCTGACCGCGCGCGGCTCCGGCATCGACCTGCGCTACGCCGGCGACGGATGGCGCTTCTACACCCGCCGCGACTTCGCGCCCTACGTCGAAAAGCTCCTCCAGGGCGGGGCCCGCACCAAGCTGACCCGCGCCGCTCTCGAAACCCTCGCCGTCGTCGCCTACCGCCAGCCCGTCACCCGCAGCCGGGTCAGCGCGGTGCGCGGCGTCAACGTCGACGGCGTCATGCGCACCCTGCTCGCCCGCGACCTCCTGGCCGAGGCCGGTACCGATCCCGACACCGGCGGCACCCTCTATGTGACGACCGAACTGTTCCTCGAGCGCCTCGGACTCGCGTCGCTGCAGGATCTGCCGGCCGTCGGGCCGCTGCTGCCCGACGTCGATGTGATCGACGACATCACCGAGAGTCTCGAGTCGGACCCACGATTTGAGAGAATGGGAAAGAACGCGCGTCCCGAGCACCTCTCGACCGCGGAGTTCGACCCAGAGAACTGACAGGAACAAAGTGAATACACCCGCTCGCCGTGATGGCACACCGGACCGCAAACGCAACACCCCCCGCTCCGCGAAACCGCAGAGCGCCGGCCGTTCGAATCCCGAACGCCGCGCCGACCCCCGCCGGTCGGAAGCTCCCGCCGCGGAGCCCACCAAGAAGCCCCACCGCAAGGGCGGCACCCCCCTGAACAAGCGCGGCCGCCCGGCCGCCGCCAAGCCGAAGGCCAAACGCCCCGCACCGGTTCCCAAGATCAGCAACGCCAAACCCGCCCGTCACCAGCACAGCGACGCCGGCCCCACCCAGCTCCCCGCCGGTGAAGGCGTGCGCCTGCAGAAGGTCCTCGCCCAAGCCGGTGTCGCATCCCGCCGCGCCGCGGAGGAACTCATCGCCGCCGGCCGCGTCGAGGTCGACGGCAGCATCGTCACC
>NZ_JAUZMZ010000264.1:0-4338 GCF_036327435.1 Rhodococcus chondri
CATCACCGCTATCGATCCGGTGACGCCCACGATCGCCAGGGGTGCACACCCGACACCCCACATCAGGATCATCACCGTCAGGTACCGCCTCGGCAGGCGCCGGGAAGCCATCGCCAGCGAACCGACCAACGACCTCGACCTCGCCGGCCTCGAACAACTCGAACAGTTCGTCGCCGAAACCCGCACCGCGCTGGTCGTCGTCAGTCACGATCGGGAGTTCCTGGCACGCACGGTCACCGGGATCGTCGAACTGGATCCGGTGCAGCAGCAGATCTCCGTGTACGACGGCGGGTACGACGCGTATCTGGTGGAACGTGAAGTCGCACGCCGGCACGCCCGCGAGCAGTACGACGAGTTCGCGGACACGAAGCAGCAACTCGAAGATCGCGCCCAGATGCAGCGCAATTGGCTCGAGCACGGAACCCGCAATGCGCGCCGCAAGTCGAAGGACAACGACAAGGTCGGCAAGAAATTCCGCGCGGAAGCCACCGAGAAGCAGGCTGCCAAGGCACGTCAGACACAGCGGCGCATCGAGCGCCTCGACGTCGTCGAAGAGCCCCGCAAGGAGTGGGAACTGCGCATGGTCATCGCTGCGGCACCGCGCAGCAGCACGGTGGTCGCGACCCTCGACGACGTGGTCGTTCGGCGCGGCGAGTTCACCTTCGGCCCGGTGACGACACAGGTGGAGTGGGGAGATCGGATCATCCTCACCGGCCCCAACGGGGCCGGCAAGACGACTCTGCTGCGGTTGCTGCTCGGCACGCTCGCCCCGGATACGGGTCGCGCGGCGCTCGGGTCGGGAGTCCAGGTCGGCGAGATCGACCAGGCACGCGGCCTGTTCGAAGGCGACGAGCCACTCGTGGCTGCTTTCGGACGGCAGGTCCCGGACTGGCCCGACGCGGATGTTCGCACGTTGCTCGCGAAGTTCGCGCTCAAGGGACACCATGTGCTGCGATCGGCCGCATCGCTGTCGCCGGGTGAACGAACCCGGGCGGGGCTGGCCCTGCTCCAGGCTCGCGGGGTGAATCTGCTGGTACTCGACGAACCGACGAACCACCTCGATCTGCCGGCGATCGAGCAGCTCGAGCAAGCGATCGACAGTTTCGACGGGACACTGCTGCTGGTGACGCACGATCGCCGGATGCTGGAAACAACCCGCAGCACGCGGCGGTGGCACCTCGAAGACGGACGGCTGAGTGAGGAGTTGCTCTAGATGAGCGGAAGCGTTCGAGTCGACAGCTGGACGTGGTCGGTGCGGTTGTTCAAGACCCGCTCCGCCGCCGCGACGGCGTGCCGGGGCGGGCACGTGAAGGTCGACGGGACGACGGCGAAGCCCTCGACACCGGTGACCATCGGCACCGAGGTTCGCGTGCGGTCACACGGTGTCGAAAAGATCGTCGAAGTAACGCAATTGGTTAACAAGCGGGTGGGTGCGCCGGTAGCGGCCACGGCATACATCGATCACAGCCCGCCTCCCCCGCCGAAGGAGATCCTGGCGTCGCTGCCCCTTCGCGAGCGGGGCGCGGGGCGACCGACGAAGAAGGAACGCCGCGAACTCGATCGCATTCGGGGTTTCAACGAGGACTGAGATGTCCACCGCCGAGTCGACCGGAACCAACTAAAACTCATCCAGGATTGACAAATCGTTGGGTTTTCCCAACACTTTGTCTATGAGTCCGGTACGTCGTGGGGCGGCGCTCCCCATCTACAACCGTATTCGCGTCCTTCGCGCGGAGCGCGGCATGAGTCGCGCCCAGCTTGCCGCGCTCATCGACGTCAACCCGCAAACGGTGGGCGCGCTCGAGCGCGGAGACCACTACCCGAGCCTCGACCTGGCATTTCGCATCTGCGACGTCTTCGGGCTTCCCGTCGAGGCCGTCTTCTCCCGCACCGAGTTCACGCCGCTGTCGACCGAGCTCTACAAGCCTCGGAAGGAGGCCTGACATGAAAGCCGAATCCCTGCTCGACCGCTACGAGGACTACCGCACCCGGCGATTTCTCAAGAACGAGGACATGACCGCCGGCTGGTTGCCCGGATGGCGCACCCGCCGTCGCCGCCGCATCCTCGCCGCGGCCGTGACCGTCCTGATCGGACTGATGTTCGTCACCGCCGTGGCCAGCTATTTCATTCAGTGGGCCGCGCTGGTGTGGCTGCCCGTCACAGTCGCGTTCCTGCCGACATGGACGACGCTGCAGATCCTCTCCGGTCGCCAATCCGATGCTCCCCGGCACGCGCTGGACGAACGCGAAATCGCCGAACGCAACAGCGCCCGCTCGATCGGCCTCTCGGTTGCCCAGGGGCTCCTGCTGTTTCCGATCTTCGCGCTGTTGCTGGGCGCGAGCATCGACACCCTGGACCACCGGGCTCTCGCCTACTCCGCGGGCGGTTTCGCACTCGCGTCGATCCTCTTCAGCGGCTGCCTGCCCGCGATCCTCCTTGCCTGGACCCGCCCCGACGACGACCCGGAGGACCGACCGTGACGCTCACCATCGACAATCTCTCGAAACGCTACGGCGACACCGTCGCTCTGGACGGGGTGAGCTTCGACGTCCGGCCCGGTGAGCTGTTCGGGTTCGTCGGCAGCAACGGTGCCGGAAAGACGACCACCATGCGCATCGCACTGGGAGTGCTGGCCGCCGATGCCGGCGACGTCCGGCTCGACGGCAAACCCGTCGATCTGGAAGTCCGCCGCACGATCGGCTACATGCCGGAGGAACGTGGCCTCTATCCGAAGATGAAAGTGGGCGCTCAGCTTTCGTATCTCGCTCAGCTGCACGGTCTTTCGAAGTCCGAAGCGATCTCGGCAGTCCAGCGCTGGACCGAACGGCTCGGCATCGCCGAGCGTCTGGGCGACACCGTCGACTCGCTGTCCCTCGGTAACCAGCAACGTGTCCAACTCGCCGCGGCGCTCGTTCACGACCCGAACGTGCTCGTGCTCGACGAGCCGTTCTCCGGCCTCGATCCGGTCGCCGTCGACGTCATGAGCGAGGTTCTCGTCGAGAAGGCGCACAGCGGTGTACCCGTGATCTTCTCCAGTCACCAGCTCGACCTGGTGCAACGACTCTGCCGGCGCGTCGGCATCATCGCAGCGGGCCGCATGCGCGCGGTCGGCACCGTCGACGACCTGCGCGCCGGAGGGGACGCCCGACTCGTCGTGCACGCCCCCCAGGCTCCCACCGGGTGGGCGGACGGCCTTCCCGGCGTCACCACGGTCGAACACGACCACGGCCGGACCGTCCTGTCGGTGTCCGCCGGTATCGACGATCAGCAGATCCTGAAGACCGCCCTCGAAACCGGGCCGGTTCACGAATTCTCCCTGCATCAGCCGTCTTTGACCGACCTGTTCCGAGAGGTGGTGGCCGCATGAGCGCCCCGTTGACCACGCCGCGCGCGATCGGCCTCGTCGCACGCCGCGAATTCGTCACCCAGGTCCGGAAGAAGAGCTTTCTGATCAGCAACGCGATCGTGCTGGCCGCCATCGTCGTCGGCATCGTCGCCACATCGATCTTCTCCGGTGGCAACGACGAGCGACCCACCGTCGGCATCGTCGGCGCATCCTCCCTGAGCACCACGCTCGGGTCCCTCGGCGACGCCACGGGCATGCCCCTCGATATCTCCGAGCTGCCCGACGCCGACACCGGACGCGAACAGGTCAAGGCAGGAGATCTCGATGTCGCGCTGATTCCGGGCACCGACGAGAGCATCGTCGCAGTAACCGAATCCGACCTCGATACCGAACTGAAAGCACTGATCGACGCGGCCGCCGTTCAGGAAGCGCAGTCCGCCGCCCTGGTGAGCCGCGGTGTCGACCCCGCCGCGATCGCGGCCGAGACTTCGCGTGCGCGGGTCGTCGTCGAAGCGCTCGACGCACCCGACCCGGAACAGGGTCAACGGGTGATCCTGTCGATCGTCGCGGTGATCCTGCTGTACATGCAGATCCTCCTGTTCGGCACCTACGTGGCCATGGGCGTGGTCGAGGAGAAGTCGTCTCGCGTCGTGGAACTGCTCCTGTCGACATTGCGTCCGCTGCAGTTGCTGTGGGGCAAGATCTTCGGCATCGGCGCAGTCGGCCTTCTGCAACTCACCGCGTACGGGGTGGTGGGCGTGGGCGCGTCTCTCGCCACCGGCACCCTCACCATCACCGGCACCGCGATCGGCGTGCTGGCGGGCACGATCGGCTGGTTCGTCCTCGGCTTCGCATTCTTCGCGGTGCTTTATGCGGCCGCCGGCTCGATGGTGTCGCGACAGGAAGACGTCAACTCCACGTCGGGGCCACTGATGATGATCATCCTCGTGATGTTCTTCGCGGCCTTCTCCTCGGTCGATGATCCCGAGGC
>NZ_JAUZMZ010000265.1:0-4229 GCF_036327435.1 Rhodococcus chondri
GCGGGATCCTGCACCGGGAGCGGCTACGTCAGCTCGGCATCCCTGGCCACAAAGGTGACCACCTGGTCGTCGGGCCATGGCTCCTCTCACCTGCCTTCGCGACGGCCGTCGGTGACCGGCTGCCCGCACTGGTCGAGGAACACGCTCGCGCGCATCCACTGGATCCGGCGGTCCCGCTGGCGGTCCTGGCGTCGCGGCTGCGACTGCCCTCCCCCGATCTGGTCCGGGCGCTGGTGCGCCCACCCATGCGCGTGGTCGAAGGCCGGGTCGTCGGGCCCGAGGCCGCCGCGCTGCCGAACCGCATCCGAGACGCCGTCGAGGTGGTGCGTCGCGAGCTGGGGGCTGCTCCGTTCGTCGCCCCGACCGCCGACCGGCTCCGCGAGCTCGGCCTCGACGACCGGGCGTTGGGAGCGGCCCATCGCAGCGGGCAGCTGTGGCGGGTCGGCCCGGGAATCGTCCTGCTCCCCGACGCCCTCGACGTCGCAATCACACGGCTCCGGGAACTGGAGCAGCCATTCACGACCAGTGCCGCGCGCAAACGGCTGGAAACAAGTCGACGGGTGGTGCTGCCGCTACTCGACCAACTCGACCGGGCCGGCCGCACGCGACGGCTGGCCGACGACCGCCGCCAAGTCACCCGGTAGGGCCGCAACATCGGCGGACAGACGAGATCCCGGTGACAGCAGGCGATCTCGGTCCTCGCCGTGCCGGCCCGAACCCCGAGCGTCGTCCAGAAGGCGCCCGGCCGAGCGGTGAACTGCCCGGCGCCGACGCGGTACTGCTCGGCCGAGCGTATATGTACGAGTTGGCGATCGCGGGGCAGCGTGGGGTCGAAGAAGTCATCCGTAACGTGATCGCCGAGCATGAGACTGCTGCCGCAGCGCCTCCAGATTCTGCCGCATCTGCGGCCTCATGTCGCGGTGTTGCGGTTGCAGACGTGCATAGAGCCAGAACAACGGGCGGTACGGCAATACGTCGATGCGATACGAGTGAATCACCCGCGTCCGGTCACCGTCGGCTTCGAATGTGTATGTCCAAGTGGTCGAGTCGTGGTAGAGCGGGTTGCGCCGATCCGACAACGTCCGGAAACCGAACTTCTCGCCCGGATCGGCGGCGGTCACCTCGCAGACCCGAGACCAGCGCATGTGATGTGCGCGGTTGCGCCCGCGGAAGCGAGCCTCGACGGTCCCCGATGGCCGGCCCGGCAGCCATGCGCAGCTGCGGCACTCGGGGCTACGTTCGCCGATGCGGGTGACGTCTGCGACCGTGTCGTACAACTGCTGGGCCGGGGCGTCGATCCACATTTCTACCGAGCCCTCGGTGCGAGGCGGCGCGCCGAGTCGCGGACCGACGTCGAGTTCGGCGCCCCACCGCGCGGCGCACGCCTGCCGGTAGGAGCGCTCGAACGCATGGAGCAGCATGAACCGGGTGGCGGGATCGACTTTGCCAACCGCGACGTCGTAGTCTTCCCGGTCGACGCCGTCGATGATCCAGTGAGCTTCGATTCCCAACTCCCGCTTGGTCTTCGAGGCAATGAACACCCTTTGCTCCACCTCGTCCCACTGACGAGAGGTCAAGGTTCGGGTGACGACGGGCATCATTTCGCTCTCTTCCCGTTGCAGATGCGGGAGCAGCACCCCCCCGAGATCGGCGAGAGAGATCGAAAGTTCCTCTCGGGCAGCAGGATCTGCGCGGTACTCGGTTGCTGCGGCGGTAACCCGCTCGATCTCGGGACCTATCCGTGCATGGTCGGTATTCATCACGTCGAGCAGAGCTCCGGCGGCCGGGTTCAACTCCCGGACCAGGGGCCACAGCCCAGCGTCCTCACCGCGGTGGTGCAGGTGCAGGAAATGCATCATCCACACAAGGTGATCGGCGAGGGCGACCCGCTGAGTCCGTCCGGGCTCCGGTGCTGCGCGCAGCACCTGTCCGGCGCGCGCGAGGTCGCGGCGCAAGGCGTTGTGCACGATACGCATAATGCGCGTGTCGGCGGGGGGCAGAGGGTCGGTTTTCATGACCTACTCCAGATAATGGCGCCCGAGTGTCACACCGGGCGGTGAAGGATCTCTTCGATGCGGCCCATCAGCCATGCCTCGTAACGGACGCGACTCCAACCGCATTCGTCCACGAACAGGGCATAGACCTGCTCGCCGGTCTGGACCCAAAGCTCGTCGACCTGAGCGGAATGGGGACGGCGGCCCATGATCAGGCCGGCGACGTCGGCGACCGAACGCCTGCGTTGCCCATCCAGATCGGCACCTATATCGGCGAGCGTGGCATCCACCATCGCACCCTGACGAAGTGCCACAGCCAGGCGATACAGGCGCTCGTTGATCGACGTAGCCATGTGCGCGGCGAGTTGGATCCGATCGCCGGTCGTGCGCGCCGCACCGATCGCCTTGTAGACGCGTCGGTCGGCCAGCGGAAGCGGCTCGTCATCGCCCACCACCGCGACGTCCAGCGCCGCCTTCAACAGCTGCGCCTTGGATCCGAATGTCGCGTAGACGGTTTCGACGGAGACGCCCGCGGTCCGCGCGACATCACGCATCGCCGTGCCCGCCCAGCCACGTTCGGCGAACAACCTGACGGCGACCTCGAGTACGCCCGCTCGCGTCTGAGCCGCCTGCATCCGACGCAGCGGAGAGCGGTACCGGCGGCTCTCGGATCCGCCGGCCGAGTCGTACTCGACCGTCGCCATAGCCACAATTTAGAACGCATGAGTTTTCAATACAAGACCGTTCCGGTGAATTTCGCCCCCCGCCCCCCCGGGGCCGGACATGTCGACCGTGCGTTCGCGCGAGGTCGGCCAAGGCGCCGAGGACCCCTATCAGTTCAGAACAGCGCCACGCGCTGCTTGCCGCCCGTCGTGTTCGGTTGATCGGCTTGTACCGGCTGCCGGCCCGAGCGGTCGGTGACACACTCGAACGGTGAGCGACGAACCCACACCCGCGCCGGTCTGGAATTACCTCATGGACATGGATGGCGTTCTGGCCCGCGAGGAACACCTGATTCCCGGCGCCGACGCGTTCCTGACCGAACTGCGCGAGAACGACATTCCGTTCATGGTGCTCACCAACAATTCCATCCGCACCCCGCGGGACCTGCGAGCCCGACTGCTGCGCACCGGGCTCGACGTCCCGGAGAAGTCGATCTGGACCTCGGCGCTGGCAACGGCGACGTTCCTGGCGAATCAGCGCCCCGGGGGCAGCGCGTACGTGGTGGGCGAATCGGGGTTGACCACCGCCCTGCACGACATCGGCTACGTCCTGACCGACAGCGATCCGGACTACGTCGTTCTGGGAGAAACGCGCACGTACTCGTTCGAGGCGATCACCAGAGCGATCCGGCTCGTCGAGCGGGGCGCCCGGTTCATCGCGACCAATCCGGATCCGACCGGTCCGTCGCGGGAGGGCTCGCTCCCCGCCACCGGGGCGGTTGCTGCCCTGATCACCCGCGCGACGGGTCGCGCGCCGTACTTCGTGGGCAAACCGAATGCCCTGATGATGCGGTCCGCCCTGCGCGCGATCGGTGCGCACTCCGCACACACGCTGATGATCGGCGACCGCATGGACACCGACATCGTCTGCGGCCTCGAGGCAGGCCTGCAGACACTGCTGGTCCTGACCGGCATCTCCACCCGCGAGTCCGTCGAGATGTTTCCCTACCGGCCCACCCGCGTCATCGAGTCGATCGCGGATCTGGTGGGGCGCACCGCGAATCCGTTCTGATGGCGCGTATCACCGTGGCCGGCGTCCGAGCGCGGGCCCGCCACCGAATACGTCGCGATGCGAATCCGGTTGGTTGCCTTGCCAACTGCAGCAAGAGGGACTCGTGGTGACCGGCGGCCGCGGCCGCCTCCACGTCCGTCACCTCGACACCGAAGAAGTCGAAGATCATGTACGCCGGCCGCGAAAAAGCCGGCGGAAACATGGACACGGACCGCCACCACGAGATGGCCGACGCCATCGAGACCGGAGAACCCCACACCGCTGTACAAGCAATACGCACCCACCTGTACTGGGGTAGCACGCAATCTCGTCGCATAGTCCCCGCTGAATGCTCACAGCGCCAGACGTGACCGGTCTATCCGCGCCGCACCCCGAACCCGCTCGCTGCTCGTTCACCCGGCTCCGCATGCCAGGGACCCCGCCGGTGACGCCCGAGCACCGGCAGAATCGGCGCACTGCCTCCCGGCTGATCGCCGCTACCACGTTCTGTGCACACGAAGA
>NZ_JAUZMZ010000266.1:0-4181 GCF_036327435.1 Rhodococcus chondri
ACGCTTCCGCTTCCGAGCGGGCGCCCTGCCGCGCCCGGGAGCGGTTCGGTTCGCCGAGTTCGGTGACGATGTCTTCTCCGAGCCGCACCAACGCTCCGAAGGCAGCCGGGGTCAGCCACGGCGGGCGCGTCGCGAACAGCAGGTCTTCGCTCGCGGTGTTCCCGCTGGCGCCGGGCGCGAACGGACAGCCCCCGAGTCCGCCGAGCGCGCCGTCCACCACGGTCGCCCCGGCCGTCACCGCGGCGAGACTGTTCGCGACTCCGAGACCCCACGTGTCGTGCCCGTGGTAGACGATCCGGCGGTCGGGGGACTCGGCGCGCACCCGGGACACCAGCGCGCTGACCTGGCCCGGCACCGCCTGGCCGAGTGTGTCGGCGAGAACGATGTCCGAGGCGCCGTCGGCGCGGGGATCACATGCGATCTCCAGAACCCGATCGGGATCGACGGGACCGTCGAACGGGCAGGTGAAGGCCGTGGCCAGGCACAATTGGATGCTGCCCCCGGCCGCGTGCGCGTTCTCCACCGCTCGCGGCATGGCGGCGAGGCTGTCGTCGGTGTCGCGACCGATGTTGGCCCGGTTGTGGGCGTCGGACACCGAGAAGCAGTACTGGAACCTGCGTGCCCCGGCAGCGACGGCCCGCTCGACGTGCCGCGGCGTGGCCACCCATACCCAGCATCGATCCAGCTCTTCCTCGGTGAGCGCGTCGACGAGTTCGAGTGTGTTGGCCATGGGCGGTACCAGGTCGGGGCGTGCCAGCGATCCGATCTCGAGCTCCGGTACGCCCGCGGCGAGCAGGGCTCGCACGATCTGCACCTTGCGTTCGGTGGGAAGAACCTTGCCGGTGAGTTGCAGACCGTCGCGCAGGGTCACGTCGCGCAGAATCACTTCACCGCCCGCTTCGTCTCGCGGGTACGCTCCCTCGTTCACGTCCGACCTCCCGTGTGCCCGTGCTGTGGGCGCTGCCGACGCTGCCCGGCACCGTGCCGCCAGTCTGCCCCGGACGGTCGCGATAAGGCGAGTTCGCCGGACACGCTGGCCCGATGTCCCGCAGTTTGTGATAGGTGACACTATCCTTTTCGGCTGAATGGGGACTTTCCGGAAGGGCTGGAAATGGGAGCGGTCGTCGGAAGAGCGTTGCTGAAATGTGCGCTGGTGGCGGGATTGATCGGGGCCGGTAGCGCGGTGTACTCGCTACACGTCTACGGCGCCGTGGGGGCGCTCATCGTCGCGTCGGTGTCGGGGCTGGTGTTGCTGCGCGTGCGCTCACAGGCCCGAGGGGAATCCGAAGCCGATGTCGCGATGACCTGACCGCGCCCTTCGCCCGACACAGCAACGGTCCGGGCGTTACCGTGTCGGCATGGTACGTCCTCGTGAGGGCAGGAAATCGCACCTGATGGCGGTCCCCGATTCGCGGGACGAACTGCGCAGTTTCCTCGCCGCGGCCGGTCGGGGGCGCGGCCGCGGTCCTCGCCGCGACGCCGTCGTCGGTTACGAACTCCGCATCGAACTCGGCGGGGTCACCCCCACCGTCTGGCGGTGTGTGGTGGTGCCGTCGACGACAATGCTCGACGAACTCCACGACGTCGTGCAGGACGCGATGGGATGGGTCGACAGCCACCTCCACGAGTGGCGAACGGCCGCCGATGCATCCGCACCCGCCGCCGAGCGGTACGGCATGCGTCTCGTCGTCGATGAGGGCGACCACCCCATCGACGCCTGCGAATCCGATGTCCGTATCGACGAGGTGCTCGCCGAACGCGGCGACACCCTGTACTACGAGTACGACTTCGGCGACAGGTGGGAGCACCGGGTGGTGCTCGCGCACGTCGTCGACGCGGTGCCGACGCCGCTGTGCCTCGACGGTGAACGCGCCTGCCCACCGGAGGACTGCGGCGGCGTGCCCGGGTACGAGCATCTGCGGGCGGTGCTCGGCGACCCCCGGCACCCCGACCACGAAGCGCTGAGGACATGGGCGGGCGACGATTTCGACCCCGACCTGTTCGACCTCGACGCCGCGTCGGCGGCGCTGACGGCGCGCGCCGAGATCCGCCGGCACTCGCCTCCACGCGGGACCGCCCTTGCGGCGTTGCTCGCACGCATCCCGGCGCTGTACGCACCGAGTCTGTACGCGCTGCTGTTGCGGGCGCGGCTGAGTTCCGACGACGAACGCGTGGAACTGCCGGCCCGGGACGCCGAGGGCATGACCCTGCTCGCCTGGCTGCTGCGGCGGACCGGCGCCGACGGGGTGCCGTTGACGTCGTCCGGATACCTGTCTCCCGCAGTGGTGGCAGAGGCCCGCGAGGTACTCGGTCCGAGGTATGCCTGGGCCGGGAAGAGCACACGAGAACTCGACAACCCGACCGTCCTCGCGATTCGGGAACTCGCACAGGATCTCGGCCTGGTCCGGAAGTATCGCGGAAAGCTGGTGTGCACCAAGCGCGCTGCCGGGCCGAGATCGGATCCCGACGCGCTCGTCGACTACATCGCCGCCCGGCTGCCGTTGGGAGCGGACGAGTTCGAGCGCGAGGCCGGACTCATGATGCTGCTCTCGGTCGCCGCGGATGCCGATGGAGAAGAGCAACGCCGGGCCATGCTCGAAGCCGCCACCGCACTCGGATGGCGGATGGGCGACGGGGAACCGCTCACTGCGAAGGACGCGGTCGCGGCGGCCGGATCGAACCGCCGAATCCTGCACCACCTCGGCGTCGACCTGGGGTTCGGCACGATGCCGGAACGGAGGCCCGCGGTGGTGCGTGAACTGGCGCGACGGGCGCTGCGAGGACCGTCGCGGTAGACCCGACCGCCACGTGGTGAGGTGTGCTGCCCGCCCGGTATCGTGGTCGGCTGGGCGTCCGACCGGGTGTCCGGCGAGGAGGGGACCCGCGGTTCTTCCCGGCGGGCGTCGAAGAGGAGCAACGGGTCGTGTCGCTGTGGTCGAGTGCGTTATCGGTCGAAGAACTCGACGACCGCCCCTGGCTGGATCTGATGCCGTGGCTGGACCGCTACGGTTCCGCTCGGGCGGCCGCACTGGCCGCAATGGTGCCCACCCCCCGGTGGTGGGAAGAACAGTCGCCGGCCGAAACCGTGGCCGCCGCGGACATTGCGGAGATCTGCTCGGAACTTGCCCACATCTATGTCACCGACCATCCCGAGTTGCGCTTCGCGGACGGTTTGCTCCGCGAGGTCGAAGTGCCTGTCGGCGTCCTGGATCTCGGTGCCGCGGCCGCTTCGGTGGTCGCCCGCGTCCCGCATGCACCCACCACCGCCGAGTTGTTCAGTCGCAGCCCTGCCGACCTGTTCTCGGTACGGGGCGCAGACCGCGACACGGTTCTCGAAATAGTGTGTGCCGCTTTGGTCGTCACGGTGCTTCGGGATCCGACCGGTCTGCGGCCCGACCCCGAGGCGCCGGCCGTGCCCGCCCTCGCCGGTCTCGTCGAAGACCTCGCCGCGCTGGCACGGTGGCGGATGCTGCGCGGCGAAACGGAACGTCCGCTGTTGCGCATCGACCTCGAGGACGGCGCCCCGGAAGAGATCCAGCAGGTCGCCGCCCGCATCGAGGCACTCGCCGCGAAGGATCTGCCGTTGTCCGGTCCGACCGACCCGGTTGCCGAACTCGCCGACTTCGTCGCCACGTTGCCCGAGGCCGACCGCGACGCGCTGCGGCGCCGCGTGCACGCCGACTCGGACGCCGACGCCGATCCCGATGCACCCTCGACGTTCCCGTTCGGCACCGCGGTCGGTGATCTGCTCGCCGCACTGCGGGTGCAGGTGCGGCCTGTCGCCGCGTTCGACCGGATCGTGCGAGCCATGCCCGTCGTGACCCGGCCGGTGCCGGGACTGGACGCGCCGCTGTGGCTGGTGCTCGACCGGCTCGACGACCGTTTCGCGGTGGCCGACGGCTGGATCGCCGTCCCGGACGTGTCCGACGCGGAGAAGCAGACCCGGGCGCTGCTCTCGGAGTTCGAGTCGGCGCACGGTGTCGTCGAACCGGCGGCGGTCGCGGCGACGTGGCAGCTCCCGGCGGCCGAACTCGAATCGTGGCTGGCCTACTGCGGCACAACGATGTTCGAAGGCCGGATCCTGGCCCGTCAGGACAATCTCGCATGCCGCGCCGCGCAGGTCCTCGAAGTGGTCGGTCATCCGCGTCACGAGATCGTGGGCGGAGAGCGGATCACCGACC
>NZ_JAUZMZ010000267.1:0-4137 GCF_036327435.1 Rhodococcus chondri
ACCCGCCGCGGCCGAAGAGATCCGCCGGGTGGTCACGGTGTTCCGGGAGTTGCGCTCCGGGCTCACCGGCGACGGCCGCACCAAACTCAAATCTCCCTCGGGCACCCTGTCCACCGCCGAAGCGATCTCTGTGGTCACCAACGGCCTGGCCCTGTCCGCGCATTTCGGGGACGGGGTGCTGCGGCCTGCCGATGTCGCCGCAGGCATCCTCGGATCGGTCCTGAAGGATCCGGTGGCCGACCGGGTCGTGTGGACCGAGTATCTCGAGGCGGTCGTCCGCGACCGCACCGAGTGGGCCGACTTCTATCGTGCGTGCCGCGAGGTCACCGGGTGACCATCTCCCCGCAGGTGCGGGTGCTGGGAATCCGGCATCACGGCCCCGGATCGGCTCGCGCGATCGTTCGCGCGCTGACGGAGTTCGAGCCCGACACCGTGCTCATCGAGGGCCCGTCCGACGCCGATCCACTCGTCGCGCTCGCGGGATCCGAACGGATGCGGCCGCCGGTGGCGCTGCTCGCCTACGCGACCGCCGAACCCGCGACCGCGGCCTTCTGGCCGCTCGCCACCTTCTCTCCGGAGTGGCAGGCACTGCAGTGGGCCCTGTGGAACGACGCGGACGTGCGGTTCTGTGATCTGCCGGCGTCTCTTGCGCTCGCGGCCGATCGACCCGTCGGCGGGGACGGCCGCGACCCGCTGGCCGCGCTCGCGGCGGCGGGCGGCTACGACGATTTCGAACAGTGGTGGGACGCAGTCGTCGAATCCGGGTCGGGTGACGAACCTGGCGGCACACCCGACTTCGACGCGATCACCGAGGCGATGTCCGCCGTGCGCGAGATCACCGATCCGGACGAGCACACCGCGCGCCGTGAGGCGCACATGCGGCAGGTACTGCGTGCCACGATCAAAGCCGGTGCTCAGAAGATCGCCGTCGTGTGCGGGGCGGCGCATGCGCCTGCCCTGAGCGGCAAACTCGGTCCGGCTGCGCCGGATGCGCGACTGCTGAGGGGATTACCCAAGGTGAAATCGTCGCTGACGTGGGTACCGTGGACGCATTCCCGGTTGTCCACCGCATCCGGGTACGGCGCCGGAATCACCTCTCCCGGCTGGTATCACCACCTGTTCACGCACCGCGAGCACACGACCGCCCGCTGGTTCACGAAGGTCGCCCGCGTACTCCGCGACGAAGACCTTCCGGTGTCGAGCGCGCACGTCATCGAGGCGACCCGGCTCGCCGACACGCTCGCCGCGCTGCGCGGTCGCCCGCTGGCCGGGCTCGGCGAGGTCACCGAAGCAACCCGGGCGGTGCTGTGCGACGGCGACGATGTGCTGCTCGATCTGGTGACGCGCAGGCTCGTCGTCGGTGAGGCGTTGGGCGCGGTGCCCGACGAGACACCGACGGTGCCCCTCGATGCGGATCTGCAGGCGCGGTGGAAATCGTTGCGTCTCAAGCGTTCCGCTCTGAGCAAGGATCTGGATCTGGATCTGCGCAAGGACCTCGATCTGCAGCGGTCGCAGTTGTTGCACCGGTTGCGCCTCGTGGGCGTCGACTGGGGTGTTCCGGCGGCGAGCACCGTCCGCTCGACCGGCACGTTCCGCGAGTCGTGGTCGCTGAGATGGGAACCGGAGTTGTCGGTCGCGATCGTCGAGGCGTCGCGGTGGGGCTCCACCATCGAGTCGGCGGCGCACGCGCTCGTGCTGGATCGCGCTCGGTCGCCGGAGGTCTCACTCGCGCAGGTCGTCGAACTGCTCGAGCAAGCGCTGCTCGCCGACCTGCGCGATGCGATTCCGCAATTGCTCGCCGCCGCGGATTCCGCCGCCGCTCTGGACCGCGACGTCGAGCATCTGATGGCGGCCCTGCCCACGCTGATTCGAACCCTGCGCTACGGCGATGTGCGCGGCACCGATCTGACGTCGCTCGGGCACGTCACCGATGGTCTACTGGTCCGGATCTGCGCGGGTCTGCCGCTCGCCGCGACCGGACTCGACCATGATGCCGCCGACGCGCTGCGCCACGCCGTCGACGAGGTGCATACCGCACTCGGGTTACGCGACGAGCCGGATTCGACCGATCGTTGGCTGGACGCGTTGGGTGCGCTCGCGGACCGCGACGATGTGGACGGCCTGCTCACCGGCCGCGCGGTGCGTCTGCTGCGCGACATGGGCCGAATGGGCGAGGCGGAAACCACGAGACGGGTGTCCCGGGCACTGTCGGTCGGCAGCGAACCGGCGGTGAAGGCCCGGTGGATCGACGGCTTCGTCGGTGCCGGCGGACTTCTGCTCGTGCACGATCGCAACCTGTTGCGCCTGATCGACGGGTGGGTGTCCGGGCTGCACGAACAGGATTTCCTCGATGTCCTGCCGATGCTGCGGCGGACGTTCGGTGCGTTCACGCCGCCGGAACGTCGCACGCTCGGTGAGATGATCCGTGGTGGTGTTCCGGTCCACGCTGGTGTGGCAGTCGATGCGGAGCGTGGTGGCCGCGCCGTTCGCGCGACCGCACTCATCCTGGGAGTGCCTGCATGACATACGATTCCGAACGCATGCGTCGATGGAGGCTGATGCTGGGCGCCGCCTCCGAGGAATCGATCGGAGCGCCGGCTCCCGGAGCCGACGAGGCGATGGACGCGGCACTGGCCGCCCTCTACGACCGCGGGGACGCATCCGACGGTGCGAATCGCTCGGCGGGGCTGGGTTCGTCCGCACCGCGTGTCGCGAGGTGGCTCGGGGACATTCGCACGTACTTCCCGGCGTCGGTGGTTCAGGTGATGCAGCGCGACGCGGTGGAGCGGCTCGGTTTGACGCGGCTCCTCCTCGAACCGGAGATGCTCGACGCTGTCGAGCCGGATGTACATCTGGTGGGCACGCTGCTGAGCTTGAACAAGGTGATGCCCGACGCGACGAAAGCGACGGCGCGTGCGGTGGTGGAGAAGGTGGTCCGGCAGGTCGAGGAGCGGATTGCCCAGCACACGCGTGCCGCGGTGAACGGCGCCCTCGATCGTTCGGCACGAACGTCGAATCCGAAGCTGCGCGACGTCGATTGGAACCGCACGATCCGCGCGAACCTCGCGCACTATCTGCCGGAACATCGGACCGTCGTACCGGAACGGCTGATCGGTTACGGCCGCCGCTCACACGCTGTGCAGCGCGATGTGGTGCTGGCGGTCGACCAGTCCGGGTCGATGGCGTCGAGCGTGGTGTACGCGTCCGTGTTCGGCGCGGTGCTCGCGTCGATCCGGGCACTACGCACCTCATTGATCGTGTTCGACACCACCGTGGTTGATCTGACCGAGAAGCTGTCGGATCCGGTGGACGTGCTGTTCGGCACGCAGTTGGGCGGAGGCACCGACATCAACCGCGCCATCGCCTACGGCCGATCGCTGATCAGCCGCCCCACCGAATCGATGTTCGTGCTGATCTCCGACCTGTACGAAGGTGGGATCCGCGCCGAGATGATCACCCGCATGGCTTCCATGCGGGACGCGGGAGTGCAGGTCGTCGTGCTGCTCGCACTCTCCGACGACGGCGCCCCGTCCTTCGATCGGGACAACGCGGCCGCGCTCGCGGCCTTGGGGATTCCCGCGTTCGCTTGCACACCGGACCGGTTTCCGGACCTGTTGGCGCTCGCACTCGAACGCGGCGATGTCGGGCGCTGGGCGCGGTCGTTGTGACCGCGCGTTCGTGACCCGAGTTCGATGTCGCTGCGACTGTGTCGCGCCGCGGAATAGTCGGCCGGCACACAGCCCGGACACGTTAGGATGCCCTAATCATGAGCTCTTGACGACCGGCCGACGAGACGAGGATCCTGTGAAACTCCGCATTGCGGCCGTTGTCGCCGCTACGGCGCTGGCTGTAGCGGCGTGCGGCTCGAACGGCACCGACACGGTCGACGACGCCGAGTCCACCGGCACGGGCGCGTTCCCCGCGACCGTCGACACGATGTTCGGTGAGGTCACCATCGAATCCCGGCCGGAGCGGGTCGCAGCACTCGGATGGGGCGACGCGGACACCGCACTGGCACTGGGCGTCGAACCCGTCGCAGCCGGTGACTGGCTCGGATGCGGCGGCGACGGTGTCGGTCCGTGGGCTCGGGGTCGGTACTCCCGGCCACCGGAGCTCATCGATACCGTCGAGCCGTCC
>NZ_JAUZMZ010000268.1:0-4132 GCF_036327435.1 Rhodococcus chondri
CCCCGCCCGCACCACGGGTTGCTGCGCGTAACGTCGACAAGGTGCCCGGCAGCGAGACCCGACGCCTGGGCGTCGAAGAGGAATTCCAGCTCATCGACGTCAAGACCCGCCGTCTCGTGTCGCGCGCCCCGGAACTCCTCTGCCGCTTGCCCGACGAGGGCTATGTCGCGGAACTGCAACGCTGCGTCGTCGAGATCAACAGCGGGGTGCACACCGATCTCGACGACCTGCGAGACGACCTTCTTCGACGGCGCGCCCTGCTCGTGCACGCGGCGGCCGACCTCGGGCTCGGTGTGGCGGCCGCGGGTGCGGTGCCGTTGTCGGTCCCGGCAGAGTTGCAGGTCACCGAGACACCCCGATACCGGCGCATGCTCGCCGACTACCAGTTGCTGGCACGCGAACAGTTGATCTGCGGTACCCAGGTCCACGTCGAGGTTCCCGACCGCGACGAGGCCGTACAGGTCGCCGTCCGAATCGCCCAGCACCTACCGGTGTTCCTCGCGCTCAGCGCCAGCTCACCGTTCTGGGCGGACGGCAGCGACACCGGCTACGCGAGCATGCGCAGCCTGGTGTGGATCCGGTGGCCCACGACCGGGCCCGCAGCGCCGGTGTCATCGGCCGCCGAATACGACCGGTTGATCGACGACCTCGTGTCGAGTGGTATCATCACCGACCCCGGCATGGTGTATTTCGACGTGCGCCCGTCGTCCCACCAGCCGACGCTCGAACTGAGGGTGTGCGACAGCTGCCCGTCTGTCGAGACGATCACGCTGATCGCCGGGTTGTACCGCGCGCTCGTCGAGCGCGAGATCACCGCGTTGCGCTCCGGGGCCGCGCCGGTACCGCCGTCGCCGACGCTGGTCCGCGCCGCGATGTGGCGCGCGGCCCGCTCGGGACTCGAGGGCGAGCTCGTCGACCTGGAAGCCGCGGTGCCGCGTCCCGCGGGTGACATGGTCGAGCGCCTGGTCGAGGCGCTGCGCCCCCAGCTGGAGCAACTCGGCGACTGGGAAACCGTGTCGCGATTGGCTGCGAAGGCGGCGTGCGCCGGCAGTTCGGCGGCCCGGCAGCGTCGAGCGCTGCGCCGACGAGGCCGACTCACCGATGTGGTGGATCAGCTGCTCGCCGAGACCGCCGGTGGACAGCCCGCGGAACCTCAGGTGCACGATCTCGACCAAAGTCTCCTGCACGGATACCTCCCCCGGTCCGCGGTCGGCGGTGGCACTCTCGACGACACGTATGACGAAGCCGTCGACACGGACGGTGCGCCCCGGCCGGCGTACCGTCCGTTGGTCGACACCCTCGAGCGGATCGGTGCGGCAGAGCTACGCCGGATCCAGGACGAGATCACCCACGAGCAGAGCGCCGCCGATGTGACGTTCCGAGTCACGGACCAGGAACGTCCGCAACCGTTCCCGATGGACGTGTTACCCCGCATCGTGTCGGCCGCGGACTGGTCGACCCTGGTCGCAGGACTCGAGCAGAGAGCGTTGGCGCTCAACGCATTTCTCGTCGACGTCTACGGCGAACGCAAGATCATCGCAGACGGGGTGGTACCGGCGGAGATGCTCGACCTGGCCCCCGGATATCGGACCAGCGGAGCCGCGGTACGCGGCCGCCCGGTGCGCGCCCACATCTGCGGCACCGACCTGGTGTGCACCGGGCCCGGCCGGTTCGTGGTCCTCGAAGACAACCTCCGGAGCCCGTCCGGAGTGGGCTATGCGCTTGCGCAACGCGCCATGATGCGACGGTTCCTCGGCGAGTTGTGGGACGAGGCGGACATCGTCGATGTCGAACCCACTCTCGACATGGTCAGGCAGACGCTGCTCGGCGCCGCGCCCCCCGCCGCACCGGGTGGTGACGTGTCCGTCGCCGTGCTCAGCTCGGGCAGCCAGGACTCGGCATGGTTCGAGCACATGATGATCGCCGAGCGCACCGGATTCCCCTTGGTGCACACCCGGGATCTCACGGTGCTCGACCACACGGTATTCGTTCGGCGCGGCCGGTCGACGACGCGGATCGATGTGCTCTATGCACGTATCGACGAGGACATGCTGTTGTCGTCGACGGGATACGACGGCACACCGTTGCGGTCGGGGCTGCTGGCCGCACTGCGCGCGGGCACACTCACGCTGGTGAACGCTCTGGGTAACGGGGTGGGTGACGACAAGGCGGTCTACACCTTCGTGCCGGCCATGATCGACTACTACCTGGGTGAGCAACCGTTCCTCGAGCAGGTCCCCACCTGGGTGTGTGCCGACCGGGCCCAGCGCGACACGGTACTCGATCGTCTCCACGAGCTCGTCGTGAAGCCCACCGACGGCTTCGGCGGCGGGGAGATCACGATCGGGCCCGAGGCATCGGAGGCCGAGCTGGCGAAACGAAGCTTCGAATTGAATTTCCGCCCCGAACGATTCGTGGCACAGGAGGTGGTCCCGCTCTCCACGCATCCCACGTTCGACGGCACCGGGTTGTACCCGCACCACATCGATCTACGCGCCTTCGTCCACCTGCGGGCACGCGACCACGGCGTCACCGCCCATGTGGCTCCCGCGCTGCTCACCCGGGTTGCTCCGTTCGGTAGCACGGTGGTCAATTCGTCGCGTGGTGGCGGCGGGAAGGACACCTGGATCCTCGGTTCGCCGGGCCGGCCGGCGACCTGAACCGGAAGGGACCGTCCGATGTGTGGAGTGTGCGGCGAAATCCGTTTCGATGGAACGGAACCCGATGTCGCGGCGGTTGCCGCGATGACGGAGGCGATGCATCCCCGCGGCCCCGACGGCGCGGGAGTGTTCGTGCAGGGCACTACCGCGCTCGGTCACCGCCGGTTGTCGATCATCGACCTGTCCACGCGTGGCGCACAGCCGATGATCGATACGGAGTTGCGCTTGGCGCTGGTATTCAACGGCTGCCTCTACAACTATCGGCAGTTGCGGACACAACTGCAGAACTCCGGATATCGATTCTTCTCCACCTCGGACAGCGAAGTCGTTCTCAAAGCGTTTCACCACTGGGGCTCCTACTGCGTGGACCACTTCGTCGGGATGTTTGCATTCGCCGTCACCGATCTCGACAACGGTTCGCTGGTGCTCGCGCGTGATCGGCTCGGCATCAAACCGCTCTACGTGGCGCAGACCTCCTCCCGGCTGCGCTTCGCCTCGACGGTGCCGGCACTGCTGCGCGCGGGGGACGTGGACAGAATCCTCGATCCCGTAGCGCTGCACCATTATCTGAGTTTCCATTCGGTGGTGCCGGCACCGCACACCATCTATCGCGGGATCCGGAAGTTGCCCGCCGCCACGGTGCGGGTCGTGATGCCGGACGGGCTGAGCGCCGACCGATGCTATTGGGAGCCGGACTTCTCGCCCGACCCCGAACGCGCCGGGTGGAGCACCGAGGAGTGGCAGGAGGCGCTGCTCGATTCGCTGCGCACCGCGGTGTACCGGCGGATGGTCGGCGACGTGCCCGTCGGGGTGCTGTTGTCCGGTGGGATCGATTCGAGTGTCGTGGTGGCGCTGCTCGCCGAACAGGGCCAACAGGACCTGGCCACGTTCAGCATCGGGTTCGATTCTGCGGGTGGAGAGTCCGGAAACGAGTTCGCTTACTCCGACCTGGTGGCACGCACGTTTGCCACCGATCACCATCGCATTCACATCGACTCTGCGCGACTGGTCCCGGCCGTACCGAAAACCGTTGCGGCCATGAGTGAACCGATGGTCAGTCACGATTGCGTCGCGTTCTACCTGCTCTCCGAAGAGGTCCACAAGTCGGTGAAAGTGGTGCAGACCGGCCAGGGCGCCGACGAGATCCTCGCCGGATACGACTGGTATCCCCCGCTTCGCCACGTGCCGCGCGAAGACGCCGCCGACGCGTACGCGCGGGTGTTCGTCGATCGTTCCCACGCCGACGTCGATGCACTGCTGCGCCCCGAGTACCGCGTCGGCCGCGACGTCAGCCACGAGTTCCTCGCGGCGCACCACGGCGCGCCCGGAGCTTCCAGCGCGGTGGACTCGGCACTGCGGCTCGATACGACCGTCATGCTCGTCGAAGACCCCGTCAAACGTGTCGACACGATGACCATGGCGTGGGGTCTCGAAGCGCGGGTGCCCTTCCTCGACCACGAGTTCGTCGAACT
>NZ_JAUZMZ010000269.1:0-4102 GCF_036327435.1 Rhodococcus chondri
GGTCCGATGTCGTCGACGCGCACACCCACCACGACGGCTTCGGTGAGTCCGAAGCACTGTTCGAGCGCGCGTTCGGTGTCGGCGTGCAGGTCGTCGCGGAGATCGGGCGGCACCGCGACTTCGATGCGGACGAGGCCCTGCGATCGGGCGCGAGCGACGAGCCGGCCTGCGGTGGCTCGGGAGACGCCGAGCCGGTTGGCGACTTCGGCCTGCGTCAGACCGTCGAGGTAGTAGAGGGTTGCCGCGCGCAGCGCCAATCGCAGTTCCTCCGGGGCGGAAGCAGTCTCCACGTCCGGCGCGGTCCGGGTGGGATCGGTCGTGGGCACGTGTCACCTCCCTCCGTGAGCATCTGCTCAGGGGTGCGAACATTTGCTCAGTAAGTTAGCATCGAAGTGTGACCTACGCATCGAACCCGGCCGCATCGACATCGAGGAACGACCGGTTCCGGAGCCCGGTCCCGGCGACGTTCTCGTCCGCGTCACCTCCGTCGGTGTCTGTGGCTCCGACGCGCACTACTACCGAGAGGGCCGCATCGGAGAATTCGTGGTCGACGCCCCTCTCGTCCTCGGGCACGAAGCCGCGGGACTCGTTGTTGCCGTGGGTGCCGGGGTACCCGCCGGCCGGATCGGCGAGCGCGTCTCGATCGAGCCGCAACGACCCGATCCCGGTACGGAGGAAACCCGCCGCGGCGACTACAACCTGTGCCCGCACATGCGGTTCTACGCCACCCCGCCGGTGGACGGCGCGCTGTGCGACTACGTCACCATCGGCTCGCACTTCGCACACTCCGTGCCCGAGACCGTCTCCGATGATGCGGCGGCGCTGTGCGAACCGCTGTCGGTGGGCATCGCCGCAGTACGCAAGGCGCGTGTCACGGCGGGCTCGCGCGTGCTGATCAGCGGTGCCGGCCCGGTCGGCATCGTCACCACCCAGGTGGCGCGCGCGTTCGGGGCGGTCGAGATCGTCGTCACCGACCTCGACGAATGCCGCCGCGCCGCCGCCGGGACGTTCGGCGCCACCGCCACTTCCGACCCACGCACCGACACGGTGCCCGAGGGCCGGTTCGACAGCTACATCGACTGTTCCGGGGCGCCGGCCGCCGTCGGCTCCGGCATCCGGGCGGTCCGCCCGGGCGGCACCGTCGTGCTCGTCGGCTCCGGTTCCGAGTCCATGTCGCTGCCCGTGCAACTCATCCAGAACCGCGAACTCGTCCTCACCGGCGTCTTCCGATACGCCAACACGTGGCCCACGGCGCTCGCGCTCGTCGAAACCGGTCGCGTCGATCTCGATTCGATGGTCACCGCACGATTCCCTCTCGAAAAGACGGTCGACGCACTCGAATCCGATCACGTGCCGGGCAGTATCAAAGCCGTTGTGCAGGTAACCCCAGGTGCCCGGAAGGAGTCACAACAGTGAAACCGAGCGAGATGACCTTGCCCGATGCCCGGATCCCGGTGCCCGGCTATTCACGACGGGAGATCTCGGTAGGCATCGTGCACTTCGGTGTCGGAGGATTTCACCGCGCCCACCAAGCGATGTACATCGACCGATTGCTGGAAAAGGGGCTCGCGCGCGAATGGGGGATCTGCGGCGTCGGGGTCATGCCCGCCGACCGCCGCATGCAAGAGGCCCTCGACGCCCAGGACCGGCTCTACACCCTGATCCTGACCCACCCCGACGGCACCTGGGAACCTCGCATCATCGGTTCGATCGTCGACTACCGCTATGCCCCGGACGATCCCGAGGCCGTCATCGAACTCCTGGCCGCCCCGACCACGCGCATCATCTCGCTCACGGTCACCGAGGGCGGATACAACATCCGGCACGATACGGGTGACTTCGACACCGACAACCCCGACATCAGGCGCGACCTCGCCGCCACCGGCCCACCCGCAACCGTGTTCGGACTGATCACCGAAGCGCTGGCTCGCCGGCGCGCACGCGGGATACCGTCGCCCACCCTGATGTCGTGCGACAACATCGAAGGCAACGGCACCGTCGCACGGAGGGTGTTCACCGCCTACGCACGGCTCGTCGACCCGGATCTCGCCCAGTGGATCAGCGACAACACCCGATTCCCCAACTCGATGGTGGACCGGATCACCCCGGTGACCACCGATGAGGTCGTCGCCGGACTGTCCGAGCGCTTCGACATCCAGGACCGCTGGCCCGTCGCCGCCGAACCCTTCACCGCCTGGGTGCTCGAAGACGACTTCGCCGACGGCCGCCCCCCGTTGGAAGAAGCCGGGGTGCAACTCGTCGACGACGTCGGACCGTACGAACTGATGAAGCTCCGTCTGCTCAACGTGGGCCACCAGGGTCTGTGCTACTTCGCCTATCTCATGGGGTACCGCCTCGTCCACGAAGCAGCGCAGGACCCGCTGATCGCGCGATTCCTTCTCGAATACATGGACACCGAGGCCACTCCCACACTGCGGCCCGTGCCGGGGATCGACCTCGACGAGTACAAACACACCCTCATCGAGCGGTTCGCCAACCCGGAAATCCGCGACACCGTTGCCCGGCTCTGCGCCGAGTCCTCCGATCGCATCCCCAAATGGCTGCTGCCGGTCATCCGGGAGAACCTCGCGACAGGCGGGCCGGTGCGGCTCTCCGCGGCGATCGTCGCGTCCTGGGCCCGCTACGCGGAAGGAGTCGACGAGCACGGCGAGCCGATCGCCGTCGTCGACCGTCTCGCCGACACCCTCGTCCCGCTCGCCCGCACGCAGCTCACCCATCCGTCCGCATTCATCGAAAATAAGGCTGTATTCGGTGATCTCGCGCACGACGTCCGCTTCGTCGACGCCTACACCTGGGCGCTGAACGCCCTGCACAGCGACGGCGCGAGAGCCACGCTGTTCGAGCTTCCGGGGGAGCCGTCGTGAACGGGCATGCCCTCGTCGTCGGTGAAGCCCTCGTCGACATCGTCCACCGCGGCGGCGACGACCCCGTCGAGCACGTCGGCGGCAGCCCGCTCAACGTCGCCGTCGGACTCGGGCGCCTCGGCCGCACGGTGCATTTCATGACCCGCCTCGCCGCCGACGAGCGGGGGCGTCGGATCATCGAACACCTCGACTCGTCGGGGGTGCACCTGACGCCGGGCAGTGCCGCGGCGTCGCGCACCGCCACCGCGAAAGCGGTCCTCGACCCCGAGGGACGAGCCACCTACGAATTCGACATCGACTGGCATCCTGTCGTGCCACCGCCCACCGTCGACGCGCTCCTCATCCATACCGGATCCATCGCCACCGTCCTCGAACCCGGCTGCGACACCGTCGCCGAACTCGTCGCGCAACAGTCCGCGACCTCCACGGTGAGTTTCGACCCGAACATCCGGCCGGCGCTGATCGCCGACGAGCAGCGCGGTCGTGCCCGGATCGAGCACCTGGTGGGCCTGTCGGACATCGTCAAGGCCAGCGACGAGGATCTCGCCTGGTTCGCCCCCGGTCAGGACCCGGTGGTGACCGCACGCGAATGGCTGTCGCGGGGACCCGCGATCGTCGCTGTCACCCGCGGATCCGGGGGCGCGCTCGCGATGAGCGCCGCCGGCACGGTCGACATCCCGGCAGTGCAGGTGGACGTCGTCGACACCGTCGGTGCCGGCGACGCCTTCACCGCAGGACTACTCGACGCGCTGTGGACCCAGAAGCTGCTCGGCGCGGACCGTCGCGACACGCTGCGCGGAATACGCACCGACGCCCTGCGCGCGGCGCTCGAGACGGCAGCATGGACCTCCGCGCTCACGGTGGGGCGGGCAGGCGCCGACCTGCCCACGCGCGAACAGCGGGACCGGGCGGTCCGGTCGTGACACTCGTCGCCGGCATCGACTCGTCCACCCAATCCTGCAAGGTGATGGTGTGCGACGCCGACACCGGACGCGTCGTCCGCGAGGGCCGTGCCGCGCACCCCGCCGGCACCGAAGTCGACCCGCGCGCCTTGGCGACGGTGATCGCCGCGAGCGGCACCACCCCCACGGCATCCACCCACGCGGCGGGGCCGCCGAGTTCGCGCACGAGGTCGGATGCCGCCTCGGCCGAGCGGATGTCGTTCCACAGCAGCGCATCCCGCACCACCGAGCCGGCATCGTCGAGACACACCATGC
>NZ_JAUZMZ010000026.1:0-39386 GCF_036327435.1 Rhodococcus chondri
TGCTCTTTCGTCGAGTCGAGTTGGTAGCTCTCTCGAAGAATCACGCGGTGACCGTCTTTCGTCCGGTTACGACACGCCGGTCAGCTCATTGAGCTCCGGCTTCTACACCACTCTGATGGACGCAACCCTCCGGTATCTGGGTTTAGCGACCAAGCAAAACCTGATATCTCGGAGACCTCGTGCCCAGCGTAGCGGTACCGAGGCGAGCGGACCTGACCGACGCACAATGGGCGCAGTTGGCTCCGCTACTGCCTCGTGTGACGAAGATCGGCCGTCCACCGAAGTGGACGAAACGTCAGCTCATCGACGGCATCCGGTGGCGTATCCGTGTCGGGGCTCCGTGGCGGGACGTTCCGGACCGGTACGGACCCTGGCAAACCGTGTACGGGCTGTTCCGTCGCCGGCAACGCGACGGGGTGTGGGCGCAGGTCCTGACCGGGTTGCAGACGGTGGCCGATGCGTCCGGCGGGATCGTCTGGGACGTCAGCGTCGATTCGACGATCATGCGGGCGCATCAGCACGCCGCCGGGGCCCGCCACCACGGGAATGAGCAGGTCGAACCGCCCGGCGGTATCGAGACCGAACCGGCCGATCACGCGTTGGGGCGTTCCCGGGGTGGATGGACGACGAAGCTGCATCTGGCGTGCGAGCAGCATCGACGACCGCTCGCGCTGGTGCTCACCGCTGGTCAGCACGGTGACCGTCCGCAGTTCGCCGCGGTTCTGGACGCGATCCGAGTACCGCGATCCGGTGTGGGTCGGGCACGCTCGCGACCGGATCGGGTGCTGGCGGACAAGGCCTACAGTTCCCGAGCGAACCGGTCCTATCTGCGCCGTCGTGGGATCAGGGCCACCATCGCGATCCCGTCCGACCAGCTCTCCCACCGCCGCAACCGAGGCTCCGGCGGTGGACGTCCGCCGGCATTCGACCGAGACCTCCACCGGCAACGACATGCGGTCGAGGCGTGTCAAGCACAATGCACTCATAACTTTGCTTTGGCTGCGTGATCGTCGCGATCGGTGGGAGGCAGGTCGGGGTGCCAGCGGCGTCGGGTGTGATAGCCGGGAGGTAGTCGGCGCAGTTCGCGGAGTCGTTCCCGCTCGGTAGGATCGGCGGTGATGATCCATCGCCGGGTGCCGGGTTGCTGATGGGCGGTAACCCAGCCGCGACGGATCCAGTTGTAGACGGTGACCGGCGGCATGGCCAGTTCCCGGGCCAGATCGGACATCCACCACGTGTGCCGTCCGGGCGGTGGGGGTGTCGGGGTGCGGTGTCCGGGTTGGCCGGTGGTGGCACGGAGCCTCTGAACGAGATCCCGGATCGATTGGGACCCAAACACTTCGAATCTCTTGGGTGGATGAAATCCCTCGGCGTCGAGGTGTTCGGCGATCCGGGCGGCGGGCAGACCCGCGTCGTCGAGTTCCAGCACACGCGCGGCCAGCTGCGGGTAGTACGACAGTTGTTCCAGACGCGCGACCGGCCGGACCAGCTGCCCACCGGTGCGGTGCCCGCCAGCCCAACCGATCTCGACGGTGACCTGCTCGCTGTCACCGATCACGGACCCGGTCCCGGTGTCGATCACCGTGCGCAGCAGCTGTTTGCGATCGGCGTTGGTCGTGGTGGCGGCGTGCCAGAGGGCGGGGACGTCGGCGGCGAGAACCCGGATCCGGTCGCGGTCGGCAGGGGACAGGACCGGCGGCGAAGACGCCAGGAACCGGTCGTGGTCTTCGCGTAATCGTTCCAGCTCGACCAGTGCCTGCTCCCAGTCACGTTCCAACGTTCTCACAACCAAACGGTTTTCCGGTTCGGCCAGCCGATAGCAGCGACACGCACGGTCGGCGGCGTGGGTGGCGCGTTCGAGCCGCTGCTGCCACAGTGCCTCGAGCCGTGCGCGTTCGGCCTCGATCGCCGTCGCCGCCTCCAGTGATACCTCCAACGCTGCCGGAGCCAGCATCTCGAGCAGTGCCGCGCTGACATGGGTATCCACACAAGCTCCGGACAGGTGCTGGCAGCGGGGCAGGCCGTAGTCGGATCGGGCGCGGGAGCAGCCGTAGGAGTATCCGTTTACGGCACCGTCGGGGCGGTGGGTGTAGTGCACGGCCATCTTCCTTCCGCACCGACCACACCGCAGCAGCCCGGCCAGCAACGCCGGACCCTCACGCACCGCGCCGGGCGTGCCGGCCGTGGCCCGATTGGCTTGCAGCCGTGCCAGATTGGCCCGCCAGCGATCCTCGTCGATGTAGGCGGGCAACCGGCCCGGCAACACCACCTTCCACTGCTCCATCGGCACGGTCACCTTCCCCGTCGAGGTTCTGCCCGCGATCCTGCGGCGCGGATCGATCGCACGACGCCCGTGCATATAGATCCCGGCATAGATCGGATTGTGCACGATGTTCTGCAATGTCATCCGGTTCGGACGCCGCCACTCCAGCTCCCCGGCGTCCGGGCCTTCCCGCAACCGGACCCCGATCTTCGATACCGTGCTCGACCAGATACGCCAGCACCGCATTCAGCGTCCCCAACTCGTCGAACAGGTCGAAGATCAACGCCACCACGGCGCGGACCTGCTCGTCGGGATCCTTGACCACCTCCCCCGAGGGCCGCAGCACATATCCGGTCGGGACCGCGAAGAACAACTCCCCACGGCGGGCCTTGGCCAGGCGCCCCGACGCCATCCGCTGCCCGATCAGGTGCAGTTCCGCCTCCGACATGGTGCCCTTCAGCCCCAGCAACAGCCGATCGTTGTACTGGCCCGGATCGTAGACCCCATCGCTGTCAGCCAACAGTGTTCCCGCCAGTGCGCACAACTCCATCAGCTGATACCAATCCCGGCCGGACCGGGCCAGCCGCGACACCTCCGCCCCCAGCACGATTCCCACATGCCCCAAACCGACCTCGCTCACCAACTCGGCGAAACCCGGGCGCCCCTCCGCGGTGGCTCCCGACATCCCCAGATCGGCGTCGATCACCTTCACCCGTTCCCGGGTCCATCCCAGCGCGATCGCGCGGTCTACCAGCCCGTACTGCACCCGCAGCGACTCGGTGTGCGGGGCCACCTGCCGCATCGTCGATTGCCGTACGTAGATCACCGCCAGCCGATCGGTGTGCTCCGCCTCCACCTTGCCCGGCCACGGCCGCCCCTGCTCCGTCATCGGCCGCACCTTTCTCATCCGCCCGCGCCAGGCATCGGCGGATCATCGCGGTCAGCGCCCGCACCGCCGCAACCCGGCTCGGCACAGGCAGGTCTACCCACTCGACCCGCTCCGGCCTCGTCATCGCCGGCCTCCGCACCTGCAGTTCCCTCGGCCTGCTGCCGCCTCAGTCGCTCCACCACGACCACCAGCCGCAGCAATCCCTCGAGTCCAATCATCACCCCTCCAGCCCTTCGGCTACAGATGCATCATGGACCGAACTTTGAGCAGCAGTCGTTCCGGATGTCGAAAACCGATCTGCGAGCTCGACCGATGTTCCATCGCACCCGCGGTGCGATCGAGGCGCACCTGACCATCGTGTTCGCCGCGCTGGCCGTCGCCCGTGAGGTTCAGGACCACGCCGGGCTGGCGATCGGCAATGTCGTCAAGCAGCTCCGGCCCTTGCGGACCTCCACGATCGTCATCAACGAGGCCACCGAGTCGTTCCCGCCGCAGATCCCGGCCGCTCAACGGAAAATTCTCGTGGATCTCGGCTTCGCGGGGTACTAAAAATGTCCTAAGTCGGGTCGTACTGCTCGACGTTCCCGGCGGTTGGCGCGTTTTTTGATCCGCTTGACTTCTCCGGGCTTCCAGTTGGTGGCCCGGCGGCTCACGCGGGTGAAGGCGTCTCGTTCGTCTCCGCCGACGGTCTTGCGCTTCATGGCTGATCCTGCCGTTCGCTGTGTTGTTGTAATGACACAAATTTCACAGCGAGCGACGGGGGTGTTCCAGTTCCGCAGCTGGGTGCACGGGTCAGGCGGCAGGTTGGCGCCGGATGAAATCCGCCATGCCCGGCACGGTGAACGCGATCCGACCGTGCTCGGGCGCCCAAATCAGGCCCTTCTTGATCGCGGTTTCACGGACGTCGCTGACACCGCTGACGGTCACCCCCATCAGCTCGGCCACCTTGCCCGACCGAGGTGCATCTTCACCGGTGGCGGCGAGGGCCGTCAGGTAGCGACGTTCCCTCTCCGTCGCCCGATTCCACCGCGAAGGAAAGAAACCTTCATCGAGGTGGCGCCGCCCTACCTCGACGGCAAGTTCTGCGTCTTCTGTTTGGAAGGGTGCCTCCGGTGCGAGGTTCCAGATGGCCTTGCCATACTCCTGTAGGAAGTACGGGTAGCCGCCGCTGGCAGTGACGAGCACTTCGAGCGCCTCGTCGGTGAAGTCACCTCCGTGGTGACGAACCGGGATCCTCAGCGCATCGGCAGCGGCGCCTCTGTCGAGGGGACCGACAGTGCTGTAGAGGAACTGGCGTTCCGCGTAGGATCGGTTCTCGGCCAGGATGGCAGGCAGGTTGGGAAGACCGGCGCCAATGAGGAAAAACGGCCATTCGCGTTGGCTAGCCCGG
The DNA here is from genome assembly GCF_036327435.1 of Rhodococcus chondri. Lineage (NCBI taxonomy): Bacteria > Bacillati > Actinomycetota > Actinomycetes > Mycobacteriales > Nocardiaceae > Rhodococcus > Rhodococcus chondri. Next base: position 4,543 of record NZ_JAUZMZ010000026.1, read on the forward strand.
TGCTGGACGGTCAAGAGCGCCGAGAGCAGGTCAGCGTCGAGGTCCTGCATTTCGTCGATGAACAGGCCGAAGGCGCTGCCCCGCGGTTTGAGTGCGGCGGTGATCGCTTCGACGAGTTCCTCGATGTCGAGGTCGATGTCCCCACTCGAGGCAGCGGGTTGAGAGGTGCCGACGTTGACTGTGGCCGGCCCGAGGCCGATTTCAAGGGAGAATCCACGGGCCAGCTCGATCAGGGGGTCGATGAGCTTCTGGATCTTGTGCTTGCGGCTGTACCGGCGCAAGCCAACAGTCAGTTCCTGGCCCAGCTTGGCGCGCACAGCGGCGGTACCGGCAGCGTTGGGTCGCGCTTCGATACCGATGGTCAGCCAACCCTCCCGGTCAGCGTGTTCGGCGAGAGTATTCAACAAGGTCGTCTTACCGACTCCACGCAGGCCGGACAGGACCATACCCCGGTCGTAGTTGCGTCGCTTACTTCGAGCGACGAGCAAGTCGAACGCCTCGATCTGTTTGTCCCGGCCTTCCAGCGCGGGAGGACGCAACCCTGATCCGGGCTTGAAAGGGTTCAGTTCCAGATCCATATGGAACAGTATAGGCAACTATGGAAGATTTCCCATAACTTCCCATATGACCCCCGAAGTTCCCCGATTTGCAGCTCTACATCATCTCGGCGCGCTCCTGGCTGCACTCCTGGATGGCGCGGATCGCCTCACGGATCTGCGGGATCTCGCACAGCAGCATGTCGAGGTCGTCAAAGAGCCTCGGAGAATGCCGTCAGTTCGGAATCGTCGCAGGCGTCGAGGAACTCGGGCAGCTTCTCGGCGGCCTGGGACACCTCGGGCAGCTTGCGGCCCATCTCGTTGATCAGCCGCAGGGTGTCGGTGAACCGGATGAAGTCGTCGGTACGAGCGAGGGTTTACGCCCATGACTGTCCTCCATCGGGGGCCATCGAACCGGTCGGTTGTGCGCCGAACGCCCCGAACGGATCGTCCACGTTGACGTCGACGCTGGTGTCGCGTTCGTGGTGGGGATCGGTGTTCGGCCAGTCGGTCGGATCGTCGCCTTCCGACGCCGCAGGAACGTCCCCGTCGGCGCCGGAGGGGACCTGCGGGGTGGGAGTTGGGCCGCCGGTGTCCGGCGCTTCTGCGAGTTCGGTGCTCGGGGCAGACTCCGCGGCCGGCGGTGCGGGCGCGCGGCCGGCAGCTTCCGCGATTACCGACTCGACGATTTCCTGCACGGCCTCGCTGTCGGGCTGCTCTCCGCTGTCCGCGGCGGCGATGACGCGGTTCTCGATCTGGGTGAGCATCGTGACGTCGTCGACACCGTTCTCTCTGGCGGCCCGCAGCGCCTTCTCTGCGACGTCCAGCTCGGTCGCATCTACGCCGGTGCGGGAGGAGACTTCGTGGAGGAACAGGGCAGTGCGGGCCATGCGGTAGATATGCGCGCGGCCGTACGGTTTGCCGGTGCGTGGGTTGATCAGGCCGCCGTCCTTGAACTCGCCGAGGATCAGGTCCTGCGGGTTGTCGTAGCCGAGAGGCTCCCACGCCCGACGGCGGAAGATCTGTTGCATCGCGTCCTCGAAGCGGACAGCTGCCTCGGCGACTTCGCGGACGAGTTCGCGCGCTTCCTCTTCGGTGCAGGGGCCGGCGTTCGGGTCGACAACGTCGTGGTCGTCGAAGGTGTCGATGGCGCTGCTCACGAGCGGTCTCCCTTGGTGATCCGATGGTTTCCGCGCACGGTAACGAGGTAGTTCTCCATGTAGGGCGGGGAGATACTTAGAAAATACTTACTTGATACTTTTAGGATAGTTGCTACTGTATGTTCATGACCGCAACCGAGAACGCTCTCGTCGTATTCACCGCCAAGAGCCCCGAGACAATCGTCCTTGAAGGCGGCTCCCAGGCATGGAAGCTCGACCCCGCTCGCGCCAAGAAGTGCGAGTGGCTCGTATGCACCCAGAACGCCCACAATCCTGAGCCGTACGCCGACGGCAACGAACCCCACGGCAGCGCATTCCTCGTCGGACGTATCTCTCGTATCAGCCCGGCTGACAACGATGAGGGCCGCTGGAAGATCGAGTTCAACCAGTACGCCCGCATCAGCCAGCCCAATGTGTGGACCGGCGACCGTAACCCGGTCCGTTACACCAACCTCGACGCTCTTGGCATCAACCTTGTCGGTGCTCAGTTCCAGGAGATGAGCAGTGTCGTCTCTACTCCGAAACCTGCCCAGACAACGGAATCAGCCGGCCTCACCATTGCTCAGGCAAAGGCAGGGCTGGCGAAGACGTACGGCGTCGATGTCGGGTCCATTGAGATCGTGATCCGCGGATAGCCCAGCACAGTCCGGTGGACCGTTTGAGCATCCGCCAAACACGTGAGCCCGATCGTCAGCAAATACGCCTGTGGCCCCGAAGTTTTCCTTCGGGGCCACAGGAGTTCTCTTCTGTCAGGCAACGGTGTAGCGGGCCGCCCGGATCGGCGGCGGAGTGTCACCGTACGACCGGGATAGCATCTCGTGCCGCCACGACGTATCCGCCGGAATGTAGACACCGTTGGCGCGGGAGTGATGGGCCGGGATCCCCAGGGTGTCCGCGAGGCGGGCCCGCTCGGCGAACGGGATGGTGCCGTCCTTCGCGCGCCGTGCCTTCGGGATGGTGATGCGCATCCCGCCGTCCTTGTCCCGCAGCACCGAGTAGTGCGTGCGGGTGCGGGCGAACAGTGCGGCTCGGATCCGGTACTGCACATCTGCAATGTCGTGGAGGTCGGTGGGGCGGTCGGAGTTGGCGCCACCCTTCCCTTCCCGTTCGAACGTCGTCGGCCATGCGACCGCCCGGCCCTCGTTGTCCTTCGGCGGCTTCACCGACGGAGTGTTGATCGGCTCGCCCCGACGCTGCTTCTCGAACAGTCCCTCCTTGTGGGTGTCCTGCCGCTGGGCACGCAGATTCTGGATACGCGAGTAGTTCATCCGCTCGAGCGGGGCGCGCGGCGCGTCGTAGGCGGTGTCCGACGTGCGCTCGCGACGCACCTCCGCCATCGACACCCCGGGCCGCAGCGCGGTGTCACCGGTCGGCACGGCCCCGTACGCGTCACCGAGGCTGTGCAGCGCCTTCCCGATGTGCTCGCAGCGACCACCGCTGCTGAACTTTCCGCAGGTGCAGCGCATCCCGTTACCACCGGCCTGCGGGAACGGGGACACGACATCTACACCGGACTCGTCACGCCACACGGTGGCCTGACCGGAAACGGTGGCCTCGGGGTACCGGAAGCTCACCGATGGGACGGCGGCCCGGCCGGCAGCGACCTGGTCGCGGACATCACGCGGCGGCGGGACATTCGCGATGCCACCGCCGTGGAGCTTGAACTGACGCTGCGACATCAGGTTCACCCGCTGCATCGGCGGCGCCGGCGGTTCCAGACCGGCCTCACTCACGTGCCGCGCGGGCCTGGGCGCGCCACTGAGCCTGCTGCGCGCGATCGGACATGCTGTTGTCGGCGGCCGCCGAACCCGGGACAGGGCAGGTGTGTGAGGACGTCATCGACGCCCAGCGCCCGCAGGTCGGGCACTTGCGCTGCTCCTGCGCGGCCTGCGCGTCGGCAGCGCTTTCCCAGTGGTACACGTCGTTGGTCTTGCCGTTGCCGCGGCGCATGACGGTGTTGGAGATCGCGCGTCCGACCTCATCGGAGGCGAGGATCTGCGCGGCCTCTTCCTTGGACACGCGGTACGGGTACGTCTTTCCGGGCGAGACCTGCCCGTCCTTGCGGGGCCGCGGCGCGGTCGTGACCATCATCAGGCCGGATTCCTCGTTGTACGCGACCTCCTGCACCCACGACGACACCCCACCGGTGCGGGCCGCCATCTGCTGCTGCAGCTCGGCGTCACTGTTGGCGACGGCCTTCAGCCGCGCGTTCGCTTCGGCGACCGTGGTGATCGGCTGCCCGCCCGCGAAGCTGTCGCGGTCCTGCTCGAGGAGCCGGCGCGCTTCATCGCCGCCGACCTCGACACCGTCGCGGCGCAGATAGACCGGATCCTGCCCCGAGTCGAGAACCTGCTGCACCGACGCGGCCTTGAGGGCGTTGGTGGCGGCCTGGTGCTCGGCCTGCAGTTCCTTCCGGCGGGCAGCGAGGTCACCGTTCGGGCAGGCGGGCTGCTCGTGACCGAACTGACCGCACTGCTCGCAGTGCACGTTCGGGTTGTCGGACTGCGGGTAGACACGACGGTGCTCGGGGCGGATCGTCGGGCGGCTCGGCTATTTCGCCAGGTGCGCGAGGCGCCGCTCTTCCATTTCCGCGAGGGCATCCCGGGCTCGCTTGGACTGTCCGATGTCGGCCTGTCCCTGCGTGGACAGGCCTGCGACTGCGAGATCGTCGCGCCACGAATCCTTCAACGAGATACCGACGCTGCCGCGGCCGGTTCCAGGGCGCGCCATGATCGAATCCCACTCGGCCTGCACTTCGCTGATGCTGCGGCCGGTGTGCCGAGCGTTGATCTCGAAGTACATGGCCTTCGCGGACTGGATGCGCGGCACCATGGTCCCGAGGTACTGGATCGCCTGCAGTTGGTTGCCGGCGTTCTTCTGTGCGTCCGTCAGCGGCGTCTTGTTGCCGAAGCGGTCGGTGTACATCCCGGTCTTGAGCCGGTCGAGTTCGGTGTCGAGGCGGGTGATCACTCCGGGCTGATCCCAGCTCTGCCGGTACTTCTCCCGATCCGAGATCGACGGATCGTTCTCGATCTGCTGGCGCAGGCCTTCGACGAACGCGATCTGCTGTTCGGTAGTCATCGGTGGGGCACCGTCGAAGTGGTGCTGCCGCTCGTGAATGGCGGACTGCAATTCGCGATCGTGCAGTGAGCCCAGCCCCTGTGCCTTGCTAATTTCCTTCGCGAGGCGGATTGCGGTCGACCTCGCCTTGTTCTCTCTGCAAACCATGCTTCTACCGGCGGCGGCTTCCTGGCCGCGCCGACTCCTTCCTCGCTGGGGTGTGTGGCAGATCCGATTGCTGTCCATCCTGGCGTCATGCACCGACAGCACCAGCCGTAGAGGTCGAATCACGGCGTCTCGCAGCGACAATGACCTCGGCGGACAGTGGTCAGTTCAGGTTGATGCCCCGGAAGATCGGGTCGGGCTGCTCGGCCGGCAACACCGACATCGTCAGCCAGCCGGCCTTCTGCAGGGACTCCAGATAGGCGGCACTGTCGCCGAGGTCGAGGACGACCAGGTTCGGGTCCCCCGGCACGACCACGCCGTCGCGGGTCATCTCCGACAGCGGGATCGGTGTGTTCGAGTAGGGGTCGTAGTCACCGGTGTTGAGGACCAGCGACACCCGCGCGGACCACACACCTGCCATCCGGGTGCGCAGGTTGTCTTCCTCGTCGACGAACGGGATTTCCTCGAGGACGCCCACCTGGTAGGGGCCGTCGGGGTCCGCGGCCTTGGTCAGCTGCTGCTGTTCCTGGTCGTCGAGGTGGTCCCAGCTGCCGTCCCGGTGGGCGAGGTCGTTGATCTGCTGCTGCAGGGCCAGCCGAAGCTGGTCGGGGTGGGCGTGCCGGAGTCGGGCCAGGGCCAGCCATGCCTCGTCGATCGCGGTGTCGTCGTTCGACGATTCGAGATCACGGTGGGCGGCGAGTTTCTCGGCGTAGTCACCGCCGATGATGGCCGCTATCGCATCTTCGGGGGTGTCGGCGTAGACGCGGCGCTTGTCGGGCAGCGACACGTCGTAGATGTAGGGGCGGCGGTGGCCGATCAACGGCAGGACGCGGCCATGGGCGGCACCGATCTCGGTGTGCTCACCGTCGGTGACGACGATCGGTGGAGCGATCTGGGCGGGGTCGAGACGGGTGGCGTCTTCGATGCTGATCGGGTGACGCACGGTCGGTTCGGTCACGGAGGGCCTCACATTCTGCGGGAAGCATCAGGTGCCCGGCATCATGCGCGGCAGCTTCTCCAGCAGAGGGTATGTGGTGCAGTTCCACGAACTGGGACCAGCGGAGTCACGAACTCGAAAGGGTTCGTGACCCCGTGGTCGTTCCGAGAATCGGCACGAGCGTTGTTACGCAACGCCGAGAATGTGTCCGGTCCGGGAAAACATGGCATCAGCCGCTGCTTGATCGGCGTCACCTGCTTGATCGGCGTTACCTGGCTGCGCGAGACCCGACATCAAACGCTGAAGTGTCGGCTGCCAGTGCCGGCTCCGATCAGGAAAACACGTGGTCAACACCTCGACCATCACTGCTGGAGCGATCGAGGCCCCGGGCGAGGCACCGAGCAGACCCGCAATAGTGCCTTCGGCGCCGGTGACGACCTCGGTGCCGAAGGTCAACACCCCGATCTTGCGGGGATGAGGCTTGATCAATTGCGCCCGTTGACCGGCATCGATCAACGACCAATCGCCGTCACGGGCAGCGGGGTGGAATCGGCGCAGTTGCTTCAGCTTCCGACGCCGGGAGGCCAGGAGCTGCCCGACNAGGNAACGGACCAGCCCCATGTTCTGGATGCCGACCGCGATCAGAGGAGCAAGGTTGCCGAGTCGGATGGTGGTGAACAGATCAGTGAGTCGCCCATGTCGAAGCAGGCGTGTGCTGAATGTGGCGTAAGGGCCGAACATCAGCGAGTCGTGTCCGTCGATCACCCGTTTGTCCAGGTGCGGCACCGACATCGGCGGGGCACCGACGTCGGCCTGGCTGTAGACCTTCACCTCGTGACGGGATGCTAGGTCCGGGTTGTCGGTGCGCAGGAACTGGGCACCGATGGGAAATACGGCGTAGCCGCGCACTTCCGGGATGCGTGCTTTCTGGAGAAGCGTGAGCGCGTGTCCGCCGGCGCCGACGAACACGAACCGCGAGCGCACCGAGAACCCGCCGGTGCCGGCCCGTCCCGCCACTGTCCAGGAGCCGTCCGGTGTGCGGCGCAGCCGGGTCACTTCGTGCCCGGTCCGCACTTCGGCGCCCCGATCGCGCATACCGCGAATCAGGTCACGGGTGAGGGCACCGAAGTCCACGTCGGTGCCGGCCTCGTGGCGGGTCGCGGCGATCGGACCGGGATCGTCGCGCCCGTCCATCACCAGCGGCGCCCACCGGGCAATCACTTCGGGGTCCTCGCTGTACTGCATGGCCGAGAACAGCGGTGAGCGCTGCAAGGTCTCGTAGCGGCGGCGCAGGTAGGCGACATCGCGGGCGCCGAACACCACATTCATGTGCGGTGTCGGATTCACGAACGAGGCGCTCAGATCCCCTGCTTCGACGAGTGTCGCCCAGAACTGGCGGGAGAGCCGGAACTGCCGGCCGATTTCCTCGGCCCGGGACGGGTCGGTGGGATCTGGCATGTAGTTCAGCTCGCACAGTCCGGCGTGGCCGGTGCCCGCGTTGTTCCACGGCGCGCTGCTCTCCTGGGCCAGGTCGTCGAGGCGCTCGAGGACGAGCACCGACCAGTCCGGCTCGAGCCTGGTGAGCAACGCCCCCAGCGTCGCCGACATGATGCCGCCGCCGATCAGTACAACGTCATAGCTGCGTCCGAACTGTGTTGCCCTACTGGCAGATCGACGGATAGTCACGGTCACACACCTGCTTTCGATTCATGGGTGCTTCCAGAGTGCGCGCATACAATCCATCCGTCCAATGAGACTTCATATGCATTACCATCCGAATATGGATTGGTCTTTGTCCGACGACACGGCATCGGTCGTCCCGCTCCTGGCTGCGTTCGACGCCGCAGCCAGAGAAGGTCACATCACCCACGCCGCCGACCGCCTGGGCGTGCCGCAGTCGTCGGTCAGCCGCCGCATCAAATCACTCGAACAGGTTCTGGGTGTACCGCTGTTCCAGCAGGTCGGGCGCGGCGTCGCGCTGACCACCGCCGGACGCGAACTCCACGAACGCACCGAATCGATCATTCGGGAACTCGACGAGGCGATCACGACCGTCCGCAGTCACGCCGACCCCGACAGTGGCGTAGTCCGCTTCGGATTCCCCCTCACCCTGGGGCCGGTCAGCGTCCCGTCCCTGCTCGCGGAGTTTCACCGCAGCGCTCCACGCATCCGCCTGCACCTGGTTCAAGCACACGGGCAGGCGCTCGCGCAGTTGGTGCGCGAAGGCCGACTCGATCTCGCCGTGATGATCCCGCCCCCGGACGACCTTCCCGCCACGATCCTGGGACACCAGCGACTCCTGCTCCACGTGGCGGACACTCACCGGCTCGCGCACCGTAAACGCGTCGACCTCGGTGAACTGTCCGACGAGCACTTCATTGCCAGTCCGCCCTCCTACCACATCCGCAAGGAACTCGAAAAGTGCTGCGCGGAAGCGGGGTTCGACCCGTATATCGCGTTCGAAATCAGCGAGTTCGACACGATACGGGCGCTGGTGGCGCAAGGACTCGGGATTGCGCTGCTGCCCACGTCCGAGACCGCGACAACCGGAGTGACCACGCTTCGTGTCACCGGTATCGCAGATCGGGCAATCGGCCTGGCGATCGGCACACGCCACCCGTCACCGGCGGTGAACCGACTACACACCCACATCACCGCGTGGACACACCGATTGAGCACCCCTTGAGACATCGAGTAGAGCTCCGACCCCGATCGACTGCGGATGCGTGACCGCCATCAAAGTTCTGGAAATTGCCGGGAATTGCTCTGGAACGAAGCCTCTGACTGCGCCCTTGACCAGGCATCACGAACCGTCGGTGTGGGCGGACAGCGCTCCCACGAACAGCCTTCATTCGGGGTGCGGCCTGCTTGACTTCTCGTACGCGAAGAACGCGGACTTCTCGTCGCCTCCCGTTTCCCGGAACTCGAGAATTCCTCGGATCAACTTCAAGCTGGCCTCGTTCTTCCAATCGATCGAGCAGCTCAGAACATCGACGCCAGCCAGGTCAGGGTGTTCAAGAACTGCGCGCACGAGCGTGGGTCCGTGCCTCTTACGTTGATGCTCCGGAGCGACGACGTACGTGAATCCCAGCGTCCGTGGCCCGATTTCCTCCCACATCATCGATCCATCGTTGTGTTCGGTCAGAGACCTCTCGACCATCACATCCCCGCCCATGAATGCCACCGGACGATTGGCGTCGTCGAACAGCACCCATCCGAGAGTCGTGCACCTGTGGGTGCGGCACTGGTAGTCGACGGCGCTGGTGCACGGACCGCTGATGCGCTCCAGGAAACTGTGGGCGTCGAACCCCTCCCCCATCCAGCCACGTGCATCCTCCGCGGAATACCAGCGCTCAACCTCCTGCTCGAGCGGGCCGGAATCGGGGTCTGTTCCGAGGTGTCGCAGAGTCACAGCCATCAACCGTACGGAGCGCCCCGACAAGCACGCGCACTGGTCAACGGCGTCTAGGAAGTTGCGACGTACCGAACCGCCGCCACTGTCAAACCACCGCACGGGAGCGGTGAGTTCGCTCGAGTGCGGTGGCGATCGCGTCGGAGACGAGTCCGGCGAAGGCGTTCGGGGTGACGTGGTCGACGACCGTGGTGTCCTCGGGGATGACCGAGGCTCGCTCGCGGTCACCGGTCAGCGCCCACACGACCTGGACGCCGTGGCGGCGTAGGTACCGCACGCGTTCATCAATGGCCGCGGCTTCATGGCTGGGGAGTCCACCGTCGGTGAGGACGACGAGGACGCGGGCCCCAAAGGCGGTGGTGAGATCGGCGCCGGCGGTGACCGCGGACATCGCCTCGGCGCACCCGGTTGAGGAGGAGCCACCAGGGACGACGGGTACCCGGTTCGCGCGGGTGCGAGGTCCGAGCAGCGCGGTGACGGTGCCACCGAAACCGGTGGCGGCTGCGGTGCCGCCGAGCTCTGCCGCAGCCTCCGCGAGGGACCAGATCACCGTCCCGGCCGCAGGGAGCCAGCGGTCCATCGATCCGGAGACATCGACGACGACTCCGACGTGCAGGGGCGGCTTCTCGGCAACCTTGCGCCGATTGCGGCCCCAGGGGGTCGCGGTGACGACCTGCCCGTTGGCGCGTTGCGCTGCGCGTTGGACGAGTCCGCTCGTACGGGCCTTGCCCGCCGGATAGGCCACGTGTTCGGTGACCCGGCGGGGCGCTTCGTACTGGGCGCGCGTCTGAGGCGACGCACGATCGCGGCCCGTTCGGCGATCTCCACGTCGGTGGGCGGCCGGTTCCGGATGCGGGTGAGGGCCTTCGCGTCGAACACCGCTCGGGCCGCGGCCGCGGCGAGGTCGCGTTGGGTGTTGTCGGCGCGCTTCTCGGGTGTCGGTTGGGGACCGAGCGCCTGGTGCAGTTCAAGCTCTGCCTCGGCGGAGGTCTCCGCAGCGAGGTCGCGCAGCAGATCTGTCCAGCCCGAGCCGATCCCGGTGCCGAGTTCGAGTCGGTCGCCGGCATCGCCGGGGCCTGCCCCACTTCCACTGTCGGGATCCGCATCCGGAAGCAGTTGGCACCACTGCTCGGACAACGCCAACAACTGCTCCTCGTCGCTGTCACGCAGAGCGAGGACCTGACGCCAGATCTGCGTGCACTCGGCGACGACGTCGACGCCGAACTTCTCCTCCACGAGCGGGCGAGTCCGCTCACCCGGAATCACGCCGGTCGGGGCCACCGAGTCGAGCGCGGCCACAGGAGTCCCCCGCTACCTCGCCGAGAAGCTCGAGGGGACCACGATCGTGGGCCGGACCTCCGAGCCCGACATCGAAGCCATCGCCGCTCTGCGACCCGACCTCATCATCGGCGCGCAGGTGCGCCACGAAGCGCTCTACCCCGCCCTTTCCGCCATCGCCCCGACCGTCTTCTCGGTGAACTCGGGTACCGACTGGGAGGAGCAGGCCCGCATCACTGCCCCGGCAGTGGATGAGAGCGACGAAATGGAAGCCCTGCTCACCGGAGTCGAGGAACGCGCCGCCGCAGTCGGCGAGGACATCGGAGCGGAGGGCCGAACCGCGTCGATGGTGCGCTTCCGGCCGGCCGACTTCCGCCTGTACGGCCCCGGCACGTTCTCGGGATCGATCCTCACTCAGGTCGGCTTCGACCTCGGTGAGCGTGACTGGAACGAGTACTCGATGCTCGAACTCAGCCCCGAGAACTACACCCGGATCGACGGAGAGGTCGTCTTCTTCACCAATCCCGCCGGCGACCCGAACGCTTCCACGATGGGCACTGTGACCGGCCTCTGGGGAACGCAGCCCGCGGTCCGAAGCGGGAACACCTTCGAGTTCGAGGACGAAACCTGGATGGTCGGTATCGGCGTGGTCGGTGCGAACATCATCCTCGACGACGTCGAGAAGGCTCTGGGCTGACGCTCACTCTCCCGCCACAGCACTCCGAGTGGGTGTCCCTTCCGATCCCTGTGGAGCGGAGGGACACCCACTCCGTCAGTCGAAGTTCGGATCCTCGTCGCGGCTGCGCTTGAGTTCGAAGAAGTGCGGGTAGCCGGCGAGCGCGACCACGCCGTCCCACACCCTGCCCGCCTCTTCCCCGCGCGGGATCTTCGACAGCACCGGGCCGAAGAACGCGACACCGTTGACGTGGATCGTGGGGGTTCCCACGTCGGGACCGACCGCGTCCATGCCGGCGGCGTGGCTCGCCCGCAACGCATCGTCGTAGGTGTCGGTATCGGCCGCCTCGGCGAGCGAGGCATCGAGATCGAGCTCGGCAAGCGATGCCGCTACGACCTGCGGAAGATCCTCGTTGCCCTCGTGGTGGATGCGGGTGCCCATCGCCGTGTAGAGCGGGGCGAGGATTTCGTCGCCGTACTTCTGTGCGGCGGCGATCGCGACCCGCACCGGGCCCCACGCGGTCTTCATCATCTCGGCGTAGTCCTCGGGCAGCTCCTTGCCCTCGTTGAGCACCGCGAGACTCATCACGTGGAAGCGGGCCTCGATGTCGCGGACCTGGGCCACCTCGAGGATCCACCGGGACGTGATCCAACACCACGGGCAGAGCGGATCGAACCAGAAATCAGCAGTGTCCTTGGCCTTCGGGTCGCTCACAAAGATCTCCTCAGCGCTCGTTATCGGGTTACGGAAGATGCAACTTCCCGCAGCGCGTCATTCTTCCCGAACGACGCCGACGGCGCGCTCCACGCCGTACCGTCGAGATCAGCCGTACCGCCGAGACCGACCGGCCAGGACCGACACTCGTGACACCGGAGGCAGTCCATGTCCAGCGAAGAAACGTTCGTCATCGTCGGCGGGGGTCTCGCCGGCGCCAAGATCGCCGAAGAACTGCGTGCCCGGGACTTTCCCGGGCACGTCGTGCTCTTCGGTGCCGAAGAGCATCTGCCGTACGAGCGGCCGCCGCTGTCGAAGGACTACTTCGCCGGGTCCAAACGACTGCTCGACTTCACCGTCCAACGCGGCGATTGGTATCGGGATCACCGCGTCGAATTGCGCCTCGGCACGACGATCACGGCGATCGATCCGGCCGCGCACACCGTGACGCTGCCCGACGGTTCCTCCCAGCACTACGACAAGCTCGCGCTCGCGACCGGCTCCACTCCCCGGACACTCCCGATTCCGGGCGCCGATGCTGCCGGTGTCCACGTACTGCGCACCGTCGAGAATTCCGATGCGCTGCTCGCCGCGATCCACGGCGACACCGACCACGCGGGGTGGCTGGCGATCATCGGGGCGGGATGGATCGGCATGGAGATCGCCGCGAATGCCCGCGGCCGCGGCGCGGGCGTGGTGATCGTCGAGTCCGCGAAGCAACCCCTTCTCGGTGCACTCGGTGAGGAAATGGGTGCGGTGTTCGCCGACCTGCACCGCGCGCACGGTGTCGACCTGAGGACGAACACCTCGGTGCGCGAGATCGTCACACACGACGGACGTGCCACCGGCATCCTGCTCGGGGACGGCACGACCGTACCCGCCGACGCCGTGCTCGTCGCAGTGGGCGCGCGGCCCAACATCGAGCTCGCCCGCGACGCAGGCCTGGCGGTCGACGACGGAGTACTCGTCGACGCGTCGATGGCGACGAGTGACCCGGACATCGTGGCCGTCGGTGATATCGCCGAGGCAGAACACCCGGTGCTGAAGCGCCACGTCCGGGTCGAGCACTGGGCCAACGCCCTCAACCAGCCGGCCACGGCCGCCGCGACGATGCTCGGCGTCGCCGCCACCTACGACCGGTTGCCGTACTTCTTCACCGACCAGTACGACCTCGGCATGGAATATGTCGGCCTGGCACCGCCGGATGCGCGGGTCGTCACACGCGGCGACGTCGCCGGACGGGAGTTCCTGGCGTTCTGGGTCGACAGCGACAGCCGGGTCCGGGCGGGGATGAACGTCAACATCTGGGACGCCGGTGACGACATCCGCGCGCTGATCTCCGCCGGGTCGGCGGTCGACGAGGCGCGGCTCGCCGACTCCGGTGTGCCGTTGTCCGACGTCGCGCCGTAAGTGGGTGCTGCTCATGATGGGATGGAGGGCGACCGGCATCCCGTCGTGAGCAAGGAGTTCTACTGTGGCACCACCGAATCTGACCCGCGAGCAGGCCGCGCAACGGGCTGCGGTCCTGACCGTCGACAACTACCGCATCGAACTGGACCTCACCGACGGGACGGGCGCACCGGGCACCACGACGTTCCGTTCGATCACCACGGTCAGGTTCGACGCCACCGAGGGCGCGTCGACCTTCATCGATCTGATCGCGAAGACCGTCCACTCGGCAACCCTGAACGGCGCACCGGTCGACGTGTCGGACTACACCGAAGACACGGGTATCGCGCTGACCGGACTGGCCGAGTCCAACGAACTCGTCGTCGACGCCGACTGCCTGTACACGAACACCGGTGAGGGTCTGCACCGGTTCGTCGACCCCACCGACAATGCCGTCTATCTGTATTCGCAGTTCGAGACCGCCGACGCGAAGCGGATGTTCGCATGCTTCGACCAGCCGGATCTCAAGGCCGGCTTCGACGTCTCGGTCACCGCACCGGCGGACTGGAAGGTGATCTCGAACGCCGAGACGGTCCAGACCACCGTCGCCGAGCCGGGACGGCACGTCTTCCGCACCACACCGCGGATGAGCACCTACCTGGTGGCGCTGATCGCGGGTCCGTACGCGCAATGGACCGACGAGTACACCGATGAGCACGGCACGATCCCGCTGGGCATCTTCTGCCGGGCGTCGCTGGCCGAGTTCATGGACTCCGAGCGGTTGTTCACCGAAACCAAGCAGGGATTCGGCTTCTATCACAGCAACTTCGGGGTGCCGTACGCGTTCGGCAAGTACGACCAGTTGTTCGTCCCGGAGTTCAATGCGGGCGCGATGGAGAACGCCGGAGCCGTGACGTTCCTCGAGGACTACGTCTTCCGGTCCAAGGTGACCCGGGCTTCGTACGAGCGCCGCGCCGAGACCATCCTGCACGAGATGGCACACATGTGGTTCGGCGACCTCGTCACCATGCGGTGGTGGGACGACCTGTGGCTCAACGAGTCGTTCGCGACGTTCGCGTCGGTACTGTGCCAGGCGTCGGCCACCGAATACACCAGCGCGTGGACGACATTCGCCAACGTCGAGAAGTCCTGGGCCTACCGGCAGGACCAGTTGCCGTCGACGCATCCCATCGCCGCGGACATTCCCGATCTCGCCGCGGTCGAGGTGAACTTCGACGGCATCACGTATGCGAAGGGGGCGTCGGTGCTCAAGCAGCTCGTCGCCTATGTCGGGCAGGAGCCGTTCCTGGCCGGTCTGCGCGACTACTTCCGCGACCATGCCTACGGCAACGCGACCTTCGACGATCTGCTGGCCGCGCTCGAGAAGGCATCGGGGCGCGACCTGTCGGGGTGGGGTTCGCAGTGGCTCAAGACCACCGGACTGAACATCCTCCGCCCGGATTTCGAAGTAGACGCCGACGGTCGATTCACCCGATTCACGGTCGTACAGGAGGGTGCGCTGCCGGGCGCCGGCGAGTTCCGTGTGCATCGCCTCGCGATCGGTGTCTACGACGACAACGGCAGCGGAAAGCTGGCGCGCACGCATCGCGTCGAGATCGATGTGGACGCGACCGGGCGCACCGAGGTGCCCGACCTGGTCGGGGTCCCGCGGGGCCGATTCGTGCTCGTCAACGACGACGACCTGACCTACTGTTCGGCGCGACTCGACGACGAATCCCTGGCCACGGTCATCGACCGGGTCGGCGATATCGCGGAGTCGCTGCCCCGCACTCTCGTGTGGTCGGCGGCGTGGGAGATGACCCGGCAGGCGGAGTTGAAGGCGCGCGACTTCGTGGCGCTCGTTCAACGCGGGATCGCCGCCGAAACGGAGGTCGGTGTGGTGCAACGCCTGCTGCTGCAGGCGCACACCGCAATCGCCAGCTACGCGGATCCGGCGTGGGCGGACCGGATCGGCTGGACCGATTTCGCGAACCGGCTGCTCGAACTGGCCCGCGAGGCCGAGCCGGGATCCGATCATCAGCTCGCGTTCGTCAATGCCCTGACCTCGGCACGGTTGTCGCCGTGGCACACCGAAATCCTCGTCGAACTCCTCGGGGCCGACGCCGCGAAGGTCGGTCTGCCCGGCCTGGTGGTCGACACGGACCTGCGGTGGCGGATCGTCCAGGCCCTCGCGGCAGCGGGTGAGGTCGACACGGAAGGCACCGAGTCGCCGTTCATCGATGCGGAGGCGCAGCGCGACCCGACCGCTGCGGGTGCCCGGCAGGCGGCAGCGGCTCGGGCGGCCCGGCCGCAGGCCGCGGTCAAGGAACAGGTGTGGGCATCGGTGATCGGTGACGACACGATCCCGAACATCATGGCCCGCTCGATCATCGCGGGCTTCGCTCCCGTCGGCCAGTCGGAATTGCTCGAGCCGTATGTGGGTCGGTACTTCGCGGACGTGCCCGGCGTGTGGGAGCGCCGATCGAGTGAGGTCGCGCAGACCGTCGTCGTGGGGTTGTACCCGTCGTGGTCGATCAGTGACGAGTCGGTCGCAGCGGCCGACGAGTTCCTCTCCGGCGATCATCCGCCGGCATTGCGCCGGCTGGTCACCGAGGGCAGGGCAGGGATCGTCCGATCGCTGAAGGCCCGCGCGTTCGACGCACCCTGATCCGGGACGCAGACCTCCCCGAACGCCGGTGGCCCGATGTCACCTTCGAATCGTTGAACGGATCGAAGGTGGCATCGGGCCACACAGCGGCGAAGCCGCAGCCGCACACAGCGGCGAACGCGCAGTCGTTACGGTGCGACGATCGCGTTGGCGACGACGCGGACGGCACTGATGATGCCGTCGAGAAGCTGTCCCTGGCCGAACGAGGCGACGGCGGCGGTGACGCCCAGTTGCGCGACGCGATCGGGAACCCGGCCGGCAACCTCGCGGCCGCTGCGAATCTCGATGGCGCGCTGGTTCGGATACACCGCGATGAGCACCGAATGGGCCGCATCCGGGGTCGTCGGGAATACCGCGTCGGTGGCGGTTACCGGGGATACCGCATCGCCGATGTACACGTTGAACCGCACCTTGGTGGCGCGGGTCGCGGCCGTGAGGGTGTCGTCGAGAGTGGCGAGGTCGCGATCCGTGAAGGGCACTCCGAGGAACGGGCGGCGCAGGCCACGCACCGCCGAGATACGACCGCTCGATGTCAATGCAGCGCCGTGCGGCAGCGTCTCCGGTGTCGACACCGGCCTATGAATCACATCACCACTTGCCACTTGCGGTCCCTCCGATCAGCTCCGCCGGCGCGCCGGCTACATGTCCGTGATGCCCGTGATGCCCACGGGCGATCGGCTCGTCCGTTGCGCTCCACAACACCGGCCCGTACTCCCACTTCCGATCGAGGGTGTACGGGTTTTCGGCCGGCACAGGCCCCGGATACTTGCTCCCGATGTACGACAGACCGCCGAAAATTACGGTGATCAGCAACGGGATGCCGACGAATATCAGGGTTGTCTCGAGAATGCTCACACGCAAACGTTAGCCCAGGTAGCTCCGCGAGGCCTCACATGCCCCGGAATCTCCCGGCACCGTTCAGGCTGCGCCCTCGTCCAGGTACGGAATCCAGGTCGGATGCAGTTCGTTGAGCGTCGCGAGGAGCCGCCAGTGCCTGCCCTTCGGAGGAGTCAGCACGGCACGCAGGGTCCAGCCCAGCTCGCTGAGGAGTTTGTCGGCTTTCTTGTGGTTGCACGCTGCGCAGCATGCGACGCAGTTCTCCCACGAATGGTCGCCGCCGCGGCTGCGCGGGACCACGTGGTCGATGGTTTCGGCCTTCGATCCGCAGTACGCGCAACGGTTGCCGTCGCGGTGCATGAGCGCTGCCCTCGTCATCGGGACCCGCGCGTGATAGGGCACCCGGACGTACGCACGCAGGCGGATCACCGACGGCAACTGCACCGACCAGCCCGCCGACCGCACCAGCGGAGCCAGCGGATCGTCGTGGACCGTGTCGGCCTTTCCGCCCGCCATGAGGACGACCGCCCGCCGCGCCGGCAGGGCGGTGAGCGGTTCGTAGGTGGCGTTGAGCAACAACACCCGGCGTTTGACCCACTCGGGTACGGCGATGTCGTCGCGCACAACGCGCAGAGTGCTGGCCCCCGGAGCCCCGATGGGGGCGACCGCGGGCGGGAGTTGTCGATGTGCCCTGTTGCCGTGCTTCATACGACCTCCGAAAGACTGGAAACAGTGGATCATGGATGGGCCGAAATCGCACCCGGAATCGGACGACCGATCGAGGTCGGACCGGTGAATTCGCGGTGTCTCGTCCCCGGTCCACCCGCCTGCCGTCCGAAGAGATTCGGTGGAGCGGGCACAATGGCGGGACGAGAGGGATGGTGAGCAGAACACATGAGTGACGGGCAGACCTTCTACGACGCGGTCGGCGGCGCCGAGACATTCCGCAGGATCACTGCGCGCTTCTACGAGGAGGTGGCCGTCGACGAGATCGTCCGGCCGCTGTACCCCGAGGAAGACCTCGGGCCGGCAGAGCGCCGCATGCGCATGTTCCTCGAGCAGTACTGGGGTGGCCCTCAGACGTACTCGGAAGAACGGGGGCATCCGCGACTGCGGATGCGGCATCACCCGTACCGGATCGGTCCCCTCGAGCGCGACGCGTGGCTGCGGTGCATGCACACCGCCATCGCGTCGATCGACGAGCAGACCCTCGACGCGGAACACCGGCGCCAGCTGCTCGACTACATGAACATGGCGGCGGACTCGATGATGAACTCACCGGTCTGACGGTCCGCGGCACGTACGACTCGTGGAGGGCGGAAACCTCTGACACGATGTGACTCGTGTCTCCCGCCGACAGTGCGCCGCCCGCCGCAGCCGAGTCCACGCGCAGCACCGAGTGGTGGCGCGATGCGGTCGTCTATCAAGTCTATCCGCGTTCGTTTGCCGATTCGAACGGCGATGGGGTCGGCGATCTCGAGGGAATCCGCGCCCGCCTGGGCTACCTCGAACTCCTCGGAGTCGATGCCATCTGGCTCAACCCCGTCATGCGCTCCCCGATGGTCGACCACGGGTACGACGTATCGGACCCGCGCGACGTCGACCCGCTGTTCGGAAACCTGGCCGACCTCGATGCCCTGATCGCCGAGGCGCACTCGCGGGACATCAGGGTGGTGATGGATCTGGTACCCAACCACACGAGCCGCGACCATCCGTGGTTCCACGAGGCGCTGGCCGCGGGTCCGGGCAGCCGAGCGCGGGCGCGCTACCACTTTCGCGACGGCCGCGGACCCGGCGGCGACGAGCCGCCCAACAACTGGCCGAGCATCTTCGGCGGTCCCGCCTGGAGCCGCATCACCGAACCGGACGGCCGCCCCGGTCAGTGGTATCTGCATGTGTTCTCCCCCGAACAGCCCGACCTGAATTGGGAAAACGACGAGGTGGCGGCCGATCTCGATCGGACGATGCGATTCTGGCTGGGTCGCGGTGTCGACGGTTTCCGGATCGACGTCGCACACGGGATGGCGAAACCGCTGGACCTGCCCGACCACGACCAGTGGGAGACGACGAAGCTGCTCGAGCACTACGACACCGATCCCCGGTTCAACAACCCCGCGGTGCACGACATCCACCGCAGGATCCGCAGGGTGCTCGACGAGAAACCCGGGACCGTGGCGATCGGTGAGATCTGGGTGGACGATCACGAGAAGTTCGCCGAATACCTTCGTCCGGACGAGCTGCATCTGGGTTTCGATTTCCATCTCACACTGGCGCCGTGGGATGCCGGGAAGATCCGTGAGGCGATAGAGCTGGGCTCGGCCGCGGTGGCACCGGTGTCGGCGACCACGACGTGGACTCTGTCGAACCACGATGTCGATCGCGAGGTGACCCGCTACGGCGGAGGCGAGATCGGCCTCGCCCGCGCCCGGGCGATGATCCTGGTGGTGTTCGCCCTGCCCGGCACGGTGTTCGTGTACAACGGCGCCGAGCTGGGCCTGCCGAACGTCGACCTGCCCGACGAGGCGCTGCAGGACCCGGTGTGGGAACGATCCGGCCACACCGAACGCGGACGGGACGGATGCCGCGTCCCGCTTCCGTGGGAGGGCAGTACTCCCCCGTTCGGGTTCACCTCGGCCGGTCAGGGCTGGTTGCCGCAGCCGCCGCAGTGGTCCGAACTGACCGTCGAGCGGCAACTCGAGGACACCGCATCGACGCTGTCGCTGTATCGCCTGGGCCTCGAGCTGCGCCGCGCCCGGCCGGAGTGCTCGGGCACCGAGATTGCGTGGTACGACAGCCCACCCGGCTGTCTGGCGTTCCGTCGCGGAGGCGGGCTCACATGTGCCCTCAACACGACCGACGAGGCGGTCGACCTGCCTCCGGGCACCGTGATCGTCGCGAGCGCGCCGGTCGTCGACGGTCGCCTGCCCGCCAACAGCGCGGCCTGGTTGGTCTGAGCATCCGCCGGACGAACACCGGCGACGAGGTCAGAGCACGTGCAGACCCAGGCCCCCGCTGCGGCGCAGGTACACCGAGCCGAATCGGGCATCGAGGCGCAGCCAGGTCGCCGAGGCCCGCACCCGCACCACTTCGCCCGGGTCGATGCCGTCGACATCCCCCGCGGCAGCACCGGGCACGAATCCCATCGACCCCAGCGCGAACACCATCCGCATGGGTACGCCCACGGTCAGCTCGCCCCCGCTGACTTCGAGCACCTCCTGCGCGAGCAGTGACGCCGGGGGACCCTGCGCCCCCTGGTCGCGAGCGACCGCGACACCGCGATGGGCGAGTTCGATCAGGACACGTGCGGGCACATCGTCGACATGGGTGTAGCCGGCGTCGCCCGGAAGAGCGCCGCGCCACGCCGAATCCATCGCCCAGCCCGGATCGACCTCGGTGTGGGGGCCGTCCAGCGCGACGAGTGCGGCGCGCAGTCCGTCCGCGGCGACGCAGATGTCGGCGGGTGTGACGGCTCCCTGCACCACACGCATCGCGAGCGCCTCGAATCCGGTGTGAACCCACGCGCCGAGCATGCCGTCGCCGCGACGGCTCAGCCGTACCACCGCCGCCTCGTCGAGCCGCAATGCGCGGGTCAGGAACGCTGTGAGGTCTCGTCTGTCGCCGGGGTCGGCGAGACGGAGCACTCGCTCTCCTGCCACGGCCCGCGGATCAGTCACGTCGCCACCGCAGCAGGAATTCGCGCTCGTCGTCGGTGAGCCTGCGCAGCCGCTGTGTCTCGATATCGAACGCGGCGATCTGCGTGGATGCGACGACAGCCGGTATCGAGTCGGCCGGGGCGCCTCCGGGACGTACTTCGTACCCGATCGTGAAATCGACCGCACGGACCTGCTGAGTCCACATGAGCACGTCGAGCGGGCCGTCGTCGTGACGCAGCTGCCCGCGGTAGCGCACGTGGAGATCGGCGATGACCGCGCCCTCCCGCAGGCTTTCGGTGGGCCGGCCGTCGGTGAACAGCCACGGGATCCGGGCCTCCTCCAGCAACGTCACCATCCGCGCGTGATTGATGTGCTGGAAGACATCCATGTCGGACCACCGCACCATCACCTCGGTGTGGAACCCGAACTGTTCCCCCACACCACTCACTCGTTACCTCCGATCGGATGCGCCGGTGCGCACCATGCTCCTGATCTGCCGTGCAGCCACCGACAGCGTGGCAAGGTCCAGGTTCCCAGACGCGAAGATCTCCTCGAGCGCCGACCTCGCCCGCACCAGCCGGGAGCCGTTGGACAATTCCCAGTCCTCGATCATCTCGGCGCAGGTCTCGCCCGGTTCGGCGCCGGCCACCACGTCCACGACCAGGGAACGCAGCGATCCGTACAGTTCGTCGCGCAAGGCCAGCCGCGCCAGCGAATGCCACCGATCGCCGCGGGCGAGGCCGGACACTGCCGTCAGCAACCTGTCGATGCCGATGTGCGCGTCGAGCGCGTAGTACAGCTCGGCGATCTCCGCCTCGTCCCGTTCGACGATGTCCGCGATATCGATGACATCGAGCAGCGGGAACTGGTCGAGCAGCCGGAACACGGTGCCGGTCGGTTCCGCGGGCGCACCGCGCTCGAGCAGTGGCTCCATCCTGATCCGGAGATCCTCCACGTGGTGCCCCCGCATCCAGTCACCCACGCGGGGGGCGAGCCGGGCGAAGGTGTCCCGGTAGCGGCTGATCTCCGCGCCGACCGCCAGCGGCTGCGGACGGGTGGAGAGCAACCTGCGCGACGCCCGGTCGAGTACCCGTCGTGATTCCAGGAGCAGGTCGTCGGCGATGTCGGTGGGCACGTCCGCCGCGCGGATTTCCTGCCACACCCGCGGAAGCCCGATGATCTCGGTGACGGCCGCGTAGGCCCGGATCGCGTCGGTGCTCGACGCGCCCGTTTCTTCCGCCAGCCGGTACACGTAGGTGATGCCACCGTGGTCGACCGTGTCGTTGGCGAGAACGGTGGCGACGATCTGGCGGCGCAGCGGGTGCGCCGTGATGGCCGTGCGGAACCGCGTGCGCAGGGCGGCCGGGAAGTATCCGGGCAGGCGGGAGGAGAAGGTGTCGCTGTCGGGCAGGTCGGTTTCGAGGAGATCGTCGACGAGCGCGAGTTTGACATGGGCGAGCAGCTGCGACAGCTCCGGAGACGTCAATCCTTCCTCCGCGGCCAGCCGCTGCTCGATCTCCGTGTCGTCCGGAAGCGCCTCGAGTGCGCGGTCGAGGCCCCTGTCGAGTTCGAGTGCCGTGATCAGCCGCTGATGCACGCGGAGCAACGACGGTGCGGCGGCCCGCTCGAGGCCGAGTACGTTGTTCTGGCTGATATTGTCCGCCAGGACGAGTTCGGCGACCTCGTCGGTCATCGATTCGAGCAGTGGATTGCGTTCTGCCCGAGGGAGATTCCCGGTGGTCACGACGGAGTCGAGCAGAATCTTGATGTTGACCTCGTGGTCGGAACAATCCACCCCGGCGGAGTTGTCGATCGCGTCGGTGTTGATCTTGCCACCGCTGCGCGCGTACTCGATGCGGCCCGACTGGGTGACACCGAGGTTCCCGCCCTCCCCCACGACCCGCGCCCGCACGTCGGCGCCGTCCACCCGCACTGCGTCGTTGCTCTTGTCACCGACGTCGGCGTGGGATTGCGAACTCGCCTTGATGTAGGTGCCGATCCCGCCGTTCCACAGCAGATCGACGGGGGCCCGCAGAATTGCACGGATCAATTCGGGCGGCGTGAGTTCGGTGATGTAGGTGGGCAGGTCGAGCACGGCGCGTGCCTGCGCGCTGATCGCGATGGACTTGCGGGTCCGGTCCCACACACCGCCGCCGCTGCTGATCAGCGCCGCGTCGTAGTCGGCCCACGACGACCGAGGCAGCGCGAACAGTCTGCATCGTTCCGCGAACGACCGTGTGGCGTCCGGGTCCGGGTCGAGGAAGATGTGACGGTGGTCGAAGGCAGCGACGAGCCGGATGTGCTCGCTGAGCAGCATGCCGTTACCGAACACATCGCCGCTCATGTCGCCGATACCGACGGCGGTGAAGTCCTGGGTCTGCGTGTCGATCCCGAGTTCCAGGAAGTGTCGTTTGACGCTTTCCCACGCTCCGCGCGCGGTGATTCCCATCTCCTTGTGGTCGTAGCCGGCCGAGCCGCCGGACGCGAACGCGTCGCCGAGCCAGAAGTCGTATTCGGCGGCAACGGAATTGGCCAGGTCGGAGAACGAGGCGGTGCCCTTGTCCGCTGCGACGACGAGGTAGGTGTCGTCACCGTCGCGGCGCACCACCCGCTCGGGGGGTATCGCCTTGCGATCGACCCGGTCGAGGTTGTCGGTGATGTCGAGCAGACCCGCGATGAAGCGCCGGTAGCAGTGTTCGCCGCGGGCGCGCAGAGCCTGCCGGTCGGTTGCGGGATCTCCCGTCGGCGGCGGCGAATGCTTCACGACGAAGCCGCCTTTGGCGCCGACGGGCACGATCACCGCATTCTTGACCGCCTGGGCTTTGACGAGGCCGAGCACCTCGGTACGGAAGTCCTCCCGACGATCGGACCAGCGCAGGCCACCGCGCGCGACCGCACCGAAACGCATATGGACGCCTTCGACGTCGGGGGCATAGACGAAAACCTCGAACTTCGGTCGCGGCCGGGGTAGTTCGGAGATGCCGGCGGGATCGAGCTTCAGTGCCAGCACACGTCCTCGGGTGGCGTCGTCGGTGTCGGGCACGAAGTAGTTGGTACGCAACGTCGAACAGACCAGGCTGAACAGAGCGCGGAGGATCCGATCGGTGGTGAGGTCGGTGACCGCATCGATCTTCTGGGTCAGCTCCTCCACGAGCTCACGTTCACGTACGTTCGACACTCCGGCCGGATCGAACATGGCCTCGAACAGTTCGACGAGCAACGCGGTCGTCTCCGGTGCAGCGAGCAACACTCCCTCGATGTTGTACTGGCTGTACGGAAACCCCGTCTGACGCAGATACTTCGCGTACGCGCGCAGCGCCAGCACCTGGCGCCACGTCAGGCCGGCACGCAGCACCAGTTCGTTGAACCGGTCGGTTTCGACGTCGCCGCACCACGCCGTCGCGAACATGTCGGTGAATCGACGGGTCAACGTCGGATCGGACTCGAGCGCACCCGGTTTCAGATCGTCCGGCACGTTCAGGCCGAAATCGTAGATGAAGCAGTCCATCCCGTCGGACCGGGTGAGCTGATAGGGACGTTCGTCGACGACTTCGACGCCGAGACTCTGCAACACGGGCAGGACCCGGCCCAAAGTGATGGATTCGGCGCCGATGTACAGCGTGAATCGCCACTGCCGTGCGGGGGCGTTGTCCGGGCGGTAGAGCAGCAGATCGAAGTCACCCGGACCCATCGGTTCGAGCCGGCGAAGGTCGGCGAGCGCACGCCCGGAGTCGAAGTCCTCCTTGTAGGCCTCGGGCACGGCGGCGGCATACCGCTGCACGAGCCCCGGATCGAAGTCCGGATCGGTGGCGGCGGCATCGGCGAGCCGATCGGTCCAGCTGCGGCTGACTTCGGCGAGCATCGCCTGCACGCGCAGCCGGTTCTGTTCGGATATGTCGATCTGCGGGGACGCACCCGACGGGAAGCGGATGGTGACGTGCAGCAACGCCAGGTCACCTTCGGAGACGCGCGCGGTGTAGTCGAGCACACCGTCCCCGTACTCGCGCAGCAGGATGTCCTGCATCGCGAGGCGGACCCGCGTGGTGTACCGATCGCGAGGCAGGTACACCAGGCACGACAGGTATCTGCCGTAGGAGTCGACCCGGACGAACAGCCGCACCTGCCGCCGGATCTCCACCACCGACGTCACGGTCTCGTAGAGGGTGCCGGTGTCCATGGAGAACAGCTCCGCACGCGGCACGGTCTGCATGGTCTCGAGCATCTGCTGGCCGGTGTACGAGGTCAGTTCGATGCCTGCCCGGGCGATCACCTCACGCACTCTGCGCGAGATCAACGGGATGTCGAGGATGTTCTCGTGCATTGCGGTGACGGTGAGCACCCCGAGGAACCGGTGTTCGCCCACCGGGACGCCATCGTCGTCCAGGACGGCAACACCGACGAAGTACGGGTAGACGGAGCGGTGCACGGTCGAGGGCCGCACGCCCTGCGTGAGAACGAGCAGCGGGCGACCGGGATCCACGTCGGCCGGAAGGTCGATCGGAGCCGCGACCTCGGAGACGCCGCGCAGCACACCGAGGCCACTGCCCGCGACGGGCCACGACCGCCGTCGGCCCGTTCCGGACCGATCCGCGAACTCGTACCGGCGGTACCCGAGCTCGTTGAAGTTTCCGCGGGCGAGCCAGCGGAGCAGCGCTGCCGTCTCGGACAGATCGCCCGCCGAGAGCGAGCCGGGCGGCGCGGCGGCGAGCCGGTCCAACTCGTCGGCGATCTCGCCTTCGAGCGAACGCATGGCTCCGGTGTCGGCGGCGACCTGCCGCACATCGGCCAGGACCCGCTCCAGCTCCGATTCGACTTCGTCGAGTGCGTCGGCCGTCGTCGTGGGGTGCAGCTGGATGTGCATCCAGGACTCCGCGGTGCCGTCGCCGGATACGGAGGCGTCGGACGTCAGCTGTTCGAGGGTGCCGGCGCGGTCGCGGCGGGCCGTGAGCACGGGGTGCACGACCGCGCCGACGGACACGCCGAGCCGCGCGAACAACGACATCACCGATTCGACGAGCAACGGCATGTCGTCGGTGACGACCTGGACGGCGGCGCCGAGGCCGTCGCCGCGACCGGGCCGGTACACGCGAATCAGGGCCGATCCGGGTGCGCGCACCTGTCCCAGCGCGAGATGCGCGGACGCGGCCCCGGTCGGCACGTCACTGCCGTCCGCGGACCGGAGGTATGCCTGTTCGAGCACCGACTCCGGGAACGAATGCCGCGGCGCCGCAGTCGAATCAGGCATGGATATCACTCCTCGGTTATCGCCGGAATACCGAGCGCCGCGGACGGGCCCGTTGTCGAGCCTATCCGCGGCGCCGGTGGTTAGGAGTGGAACTCGCGGCCTGTCAGTGGGCTTCCGCCACGCGATGCCGGTCGAGAACGTCGCGTTCGCCGTCGCTCAGGGGGCGCGAGGTCTCCGAGCGCACATCGAACCCCACGAGGACCGCATCCCCGTGCGCGCACACCACACCGTTCCGGTCCAGGATCGTGTGGCGCAGCGTGTAGGAGCGGACACCCACATGCAGCACCGCTATCTCGACAGTGAGCGGCCCCGACTCGTCCTTGAGGGGTCGCAGGAACTCGACGTCCATCTTCCGCACCGCGACCGCGCCGCGTCCGAGTTCCCCCGACTGCAGGAACTTGATCCGCGCCTCCTGCATGTACTCGACGACCTTGGTGTTGTTGACGTGCCCGAGCCGATCGGAATCGGCCCAGCGCACCTCGAGCGAGCACCGGTAGGGCTCACCTGCGACGGCCATATCAGTCACGCGTCAGCTTCCGGTGCGTGACCCGATGCGGACGGGCGGCCTCGGCGCCGAGCCGCTCGACCTTGTTGGCCTCGTACGCCTCGAAGTTGCCCTCGAACCAGAACCACTTGCCCTCTTCGACGTTGCCCTCCCACGCGAGGATGTGGGTACACGTGCGGTCGAGGAACCAGCGATCGTGCGAGATCACCACGGCGCAGCCCGGGAACTGCTGCAACGCGTTCTCCAGCGAACTCAAGGTCTCGACGTCGAGGTCGTTGGTCGGCTCGTCGAGCAGGATCAGGTTGCCGCCCTCCTTGAGGGTCAGGGCGAGGTTCAAGCGGTTGCGTTCACCACCGGAGAGCACCCCCGACTTCTTCTGCTGATCCGGGCCCTTGAAACCGAACGCGCTGACATACGCGCGCGAGGGCATCTCGTTCTGTCCGACCTCGATGAAGTCCATGCCACCGGACACAACCTCCCACACGTTCTTGGTGGGGTCGATGTTGGCCCGGTTCTGGTCGACGTAGCTGAGCTTGACGGTCTCGCCCACCTTGACGGTGCCCGAATCCGGCTGCTCGAGTCCGACGATCGTCTTGAACAACGTGGTCTTACCCACGCCGTTGGGGCCGATCACGCCGACGATGCCGTTGCGCGGCAGTGTGAAGGACAGGTCCTTGATCAGGACACGGCCCTCGAAGCCCTTGTCGAGGTGCTCGACCTCGACGACAACGTTGCCCAGCCGCGGCGGCGTCGGAATCTGGATCTCTTCGAAGTCCAGCTTGCGGTGCTTCTCCGCCTCCGCCGCCATCTCCTCGTAGCGGCCCAGACGCGCCTTGCTCTTCGTCTGCCGGGCCTTCGCGCCGGACCGGACCCACTCGAGCTCCTCCTTGAGGCGCTTCTGCAGCTTCTGGTCCTTTTTGCCCTGCACTTCGAGGCGCTCGGCCTTCTTCTCCAGGTAGGTGGAGTAGTTGCCTTCGTACGGGTGCAGCTTTCCGCGGTCGACCTCACAGATCCACTGCGCGACGTGATCGAGGAAGTACCGGTCGTGAGTGACGGCGAGGACGGCGCCGGGGTACGACGCGAGGAACTGCTCGAGCCACAGCACGGATTCGGCGTCGAGGTGGTTGGTGGGCTCGTCGAGAAGCAGCAGGTCGGGCTTGCTCAGCAGCAGCTTGCACAGCGCGACACGGCGACGCTCACCACCGGAAAGGTGGGTGACGGGCTCGTCCGGCGGCGGGCAGCGCAGCGCGTCCATCGCCTGCTCGAGCTGAGAGTCGACGTCCCACGCATTCGCGTGATCGAGCTCCTCCTGGAGCTTGCCCATCTCCTCCATCAGCTCGTCGGAGTAGTCGGTCGCCATGAGCTCGGCGATCTCGTTGAACCGGTCGAGCTTGACCTTGATCTCCCCGAGGCCCTCCTCCACGTTGCCGCGGACGGTCTTCTCCTCGTTGAGCGGCGGCTCCTGCAGCAGGATGCCGACGGTCGCCTCGGGATCGAGGAACGCTTCTCCGTTGCTGGGCTGATCCAGCCCGGCCATGATCTTGAGGATGGACGACTTGCCTGCACCGTTGGGCCCGACCACACCGATCTTGGCACCCGGGTAGAAGCTCATGGTGACGTCGTCGAGGATGACCTTGTCACCGTGCGCCTTGCGCACCTTCTTCATCGTGTATATGAACTCCGCCATGCCGACCAGCGTATCCGGCCGGGCGTGAGAACCCACATCCTGCGGTTTCGTCCCGCCGGGGACGCTGCCGGATCAGGGAGACGCGACGAGTCCGGAGACGAACGGCGTGGAGTCGGGCAGCGACGCGAACATCGTCTCCGAATGCCCGGTGGGATACGTCCGGAACTGCGGCTGCGCGCCCCCGGCCCACAGGTCGGCGGCGAGTTTGAACGCCAGCGGAGGCGGCACCATCGAGTCGCGCAGTCCCTGCCCGATGAACAGGGGGCGGTCGTATCCGGTGGTGGGTACGCCCAGATAGTCGGCGAACGCCGCCCGGAAGCGTTCGTCGGCGAGCGGGCGGGCCAGGAGCTGACCGATCTCGACGTGCGCGTAGCGGGCCTTCAGGTCGTCGTAGCATAGCCCTTCGGCCGCATCGACCACCTCGCGTCCGACGTCGGTGAGGTAGCTGTCGACATCGAGAGACGGATTCGACGTGCGGAGCCCCGCGAAGATGTAGGCGCTGAACGCGGTGAGACCGTCGAGGCCCAAGTCCGGGAAACCGGGGAAGCCGAGCGGATACAGGAGCTCGAGGTTCGAGGGGGCGCCCGTGGTGACCGTACCGCGGAAGTTCAGCTCAGGCGCCCGGACGTGCGCGAGGTGCGCGGTGTGCAACGCGGCGTGGCCGCCCTGCGACTGCCCGATCACCACCCACCGATCGGACAGCGCGGGTTCGACGGCCCGCGCCGCCCGCACGCTGTCGACGATGCTGTTGGCCGCGCTCTGCCCGTCCAGGTATCGGTGCAGTCCTTCGCTGCCGAGGCCGGGGTAGTCCGCCGCCACCACCGCATAGCCCTGCGCGAGCCAATGATCGAGATATTCCGTGTCGCGGGATGTGCGCGGATTGCGGGAAGGTGCGCATTCGTCGGCCAGGCCGGTCGTGCCGTGTGCCCACGCGACGACGGGCCGGCCACCGGCCGGTGACGCACCCGGCGGAACGAACAGCACCCCGGTGGCCGTCGTGCTCTCACCCGAACGCCACTGGGTTCGGTAGGTGAACTTCTGTGTGCTCGCGGCTCCCGGCACCGACAACTGCGCGGCCAGGGGTTGCGCGTCGATCACCGAGCCGGACGCCGTCTCGGCACCCGCCGCGGCGGGTGTGGCCAGCGCGACCGCCAGAACGCCGGCGCACGCCAGTATCCGAAGCCCCGGCCGCCCGCCGGTGCGGTGTCGTGCGGCGGGTGCGGGCGAGGCGTTTCCGATCACCCTCCGGACGATAGATTGCGCGACCCCGCACGTCCGGCAGACGCGCGGCGCCGTGCCGATTCGTTTCCGGTCTCCCGGGGAACTCCTCGCGCATGACTTCCCCTCCCTCGACCAGGCAGCCTGCACCGGCAACATCCCGGAACGGACGGGACACCGCGCGCGTCGTGGTGGTCGCGGTCAGCGCCGTGCTCGCGGTGCTCGGCTCGCTCTTCGGCTCCGGCGCCGTGGCAGGTACGCCCGTCGCCGAGGCCGCCGGAGGGGCGCTGGCCTCGGATGCCACTGCCGTCGCGCCCGGCGGCGCCGCCTTCTCGATCTGGACGCTCATCTATATCGGGCTTGTCGCGCTCGCGGTGTGGCAGGCGCTCCCGGCGCACCACACCGACGCCCGCCAGCGCGCCCTGGGCTGGTGGATCGCCGCATCGATGCTGCTCAACGCGGCGTGGATCCTGTCGATCCAGTTCGACCTGCTCGCCGTGAGCGTCGCCGTCATCGCCGCCCTGCTGGGGGTACTGATCCGCGTGTTCCTCGGCCTGAGTCACACGGCGCCGTCCGGCACACCCGAAGCTGTGGTCGTGGACGGCACGATGTTCCTGTACCTCGGCTGGGTGATGGTCGCGACCGTCGCGAACACCGCCGCCGCCCTCGACTCAGCCGATCTCGATCCGTTCGGGTTGGGCGCCGACGCGTGGGCCGTGATCGTGCTGGCCGTGGTCGCCGTGGTGTCGATCGTGGTGGCGTTCGCCGGGCGCGGTCGTCTCGCGGTCGCGGCCGGGGTGGCGTGGGGGCTGATCTGGATCGCGATCGCCAGGACCGGTGACGAGGGGTTGGTGTCGATTCCCGCCGCGGTGGCGGCCTCCGTCGCAGCCGCGGTCGTCGTGATCTCCGCCGTGACGGTCCGTCTGTCCACGCGCAACAGGCAGGACCGACGGAGCGCGTGAGCCGCTACCGGTGCTCGCGGTCGCGTCGCGCCAGTTCGGCGAACATGGCGTTGTGGGCGGCCAGATCGGCGTCGTGGTCGCGTTCCGCGGCGCGGTCGACACGGCGTGCGGTGCGCTTGTCGGAGCGCGACCACTGGACGAGCAGCGCCAACATGACCAGCACGAGTGGGATCTCCCCGGCGGACCACGCGATACCACCGCCGACCTTCTGATCGGAGAACAGATCGCTGTTCCACGGCAGTCCCAGACCGCGGTAGTAGGACTCGGCCATCACCGACCCCATGCTCATCAGCGTCACGCCGAAGAACGCGTGGAACGGCAGGGACCCGAACACCATCGCGAGCTTGGTGACCGGTTGCAGGTCGCGCGGAGACGGATCGACACCGATGACGACCCAGTAGAACAGGTAGCCGCTCAGCAGGAAGTGCAGATTCATCAGCACGTGCGCGCTGTGGCTGTCCGCGAACGCCGTGAAGATGCCGCCCAGGTACAGGGCGTAGAAGCCACCGACGAACATCACCGACGAGACGATGGGATGGGTGAAGAACCGCGACGGCGGACTGTGCAGGAATTCCAGGATCCACTCGCGCATGCCGGGCGGCGCGCCGCGTCCGGCGGGCCTGAACGCGCGCAGCGCGAGGGTCATCGCGCCGCCCAGCGCGAGCAGCACCGGGATAAGCATCGACATGGCCATATGCGCGCCCATGTGGACGCTGAACATGGCGGGTGAGTACATCCCGACACCCGCGGAGGTCGTCACCAGCAGCACGAAGCAACCGGCGACCCACGCGATCGAGCGGCCGACCGGCCACGAGTCACCGCGGCGGCGCAGCGTCCACAAACCGAGCGCGTACGCGGCGGCGAGAACCAGGGCCGCGGTGCCGAAGATCAAGTCGAGACGCCACGGCCCGAAGAACAGGTTCGCGAACGTCGGCGCGGCGTCGAGGTTGTAGCCGAGCTCTACCTCGAGCAGGGTCGGCGGGGCGTCCGGTGCGGGTGGCGGGGTACGGCCGAGACCGACGGCGAGCCCCACGGTCGCAGCGAGAATGATCGCCTCCACCGCGGTGAATCGCACCAGCGCGAGCCGGTTCGTGGGATCGGCCTCGAGCGCCGGCAACGCGCGTCGGCGCTGCATCCAGCCGAAGACGCCGAGAGCGATCAGCGCCACGGCCTTCGCGATCACCAGTCGTCCGTACGTCGTGGTGGTCAGGTCTTCGAAGGGCACCCGGACCGCGGCGTTGATGACACCGCTCAGCGCCATCACCGCGAAGGCGATGCCGGCGACGACCGAGAATCGTCGTGCCGCCAGATCCGTATAGGCGCCACCGCGCCAGGCATGTGCGAACAACATGAACAGCCCGCCCGTCCACACCGACGCTGCGACCAGGTGCAGCACGAGGCTGTTGGTCGCCATGTCGTGCGAGCCGCCGGACGCCGAATGGCCGGTCAACGCGACGGGCATCAACGTGACCAGCGACAGCAGCAGCAGGTACGGCGTCCACGACCAGCGCACCGCGAGGCGGATCAGCATCGCGGTGATCGCCGCGAGCACGGTCGTCCATGCCCACGCGAGCGCAGTCTCGATCTGCCCGACGCCCTGCCACAGGTTCTCCGGTTTGATCGCCTCGGCCAGCGGCTGCCCGGACGTGTCCGACAGGATCAGCGGAACGAGCATCGCGGCGGTCACCGCCCATACGATCGCGGCGACACCGGCGGTTCGCACCGCGCGGTAACCCCCGACGTCGAGGACGCCGTCGGCTTGCGGCGGTACGAGGAAGGCCGCGAAGAACAACGACCCGATCGTCAGCACCGCCGCGATCTCCGACATCGCCCGCACCGCGGGCAGTCCGTAGGTGGTGAGGGCGCCCGGGTCCGGTATGCCGAGCAGCACGAGCGCCTGTGCTGCCGACAGGCCGACGACGATCGCCGCGACGATCGCCGCGATGATGCCGAAGAGAACGAAGAGAGCCGACGGGTTTCCCCGTCTGCGAGCCGGTGCAGGTTGCTCCGCGGCGGGCGCGAGCTCGGGGGATGCCATAGCTATCAGGGTAGGACGTGCCGGACTCGAGGTTACGACGCGCCGTCGGAGAGACGCTCGGGACCGGTGATCACGTCGATCGCTTCCCGGAGCGCGCGCAAGGTGTCGGCGGGCAGCAGCGCATCGCAGTACGGCAGCGCGGCTGCCATCGACGCGGTGGTCGGGGTGAATCCGGGGAGGCCGGCACGAGGGTTGAGCCACACGACACGGTGGGCGCGACGACGCACCCGGCCCATCACCTGCGCGAGTTCGGCCGGATCGTCGCTGTCCCAGCCGTCCGAGGCGAGTACGACGATCGCGCCGCGCAGCAGATGACCGCGATGTGATCCGAGCACATCTGCAAGGCTCCCGGCGATGCAGGTGCCGCCGAAACGCTCGTCGACCCGGGCGTTGACCGTCTCGATCGCGCGATCGACGGAGTGCTGGGCCAGCAGCGTCGTGAGCCGCGTCGCTGTGGTGGAAAACACGAAGATCTCGGCGTCCCCGCCGCGCACCGCGGCTCGCATCAGATGCAGGTAGATGTCGGCATAGCCGCGCATCGATCGGCTCACGTCGCAGAACACGACGAGCCGTCGGCGTCGCCGTCCGGGACGCGTGCGGAGCAACCGCACCGGTTCGAACCCGGTGCGGCGGGAAGCCGAGATGCTCGCACGCAGGTCGACTCGTCCGGCGTGGTGCCGCACGCGGCGACGGGTGGGCCGGGTCAACCACCGCACGGTTGCCTGTTCGAGCCGGGCACCGAGGGCAGCCAACTCGGTGGGATCCAGGTCGGAGAACCGCTGATCGGCGGCACCGGCCAGCGCGCTGGGCAGTGCCTCTCCGGGTCGTGTCCGAGGCGGCGTCCGGTCGGCGACCGCCACGGTGCGGGTCACCCACGGAACCTCGGCGCCGCCGCCTCCCGGCCGGCGGTGAGGCTCGCCGGAGTGCGGTGCCTCGGGGGCGGTGTGCGGGGCGTCCTCCGGTCCCGTGCGACGGGCGTGCGGGTCCATCGGCAGCACGCCGTGGTCGAAGACCTCGGAGAACACGGCATCGAACACCGCGAGGCCGTCGTGCCGGTCGACGAGGGTCAGCCGTGCCGCCCAATACAGCCGATTGCGGGTGCGCGGAGGCTGCAGCCGCAGCGCCCGGGTGAGGGTCGCCGCTCCCTCCGCGGGTACCGCGACACCGGCGGTGCGAAGCCGTTCGGCCAGTGCGACGCAGAACGCGGCCAGGTCCACGCCCCGCAGCAGCGGGGCGATCACGTCGACCGGGCCACCAGGTAATCGGTGAACGCGTCACCGATCGTGTCGCGGTCGTCGGGAGTCTTCGCGAGTGCGGCAAGGGACGCGACGGCGCCGGGATCGACAAGGTCGGCGACGCCGAGCGCGGCAAGCGCGGACACCCAGTCGATGGTCTCGGCGATACCGGGCGCCTTGTCGAGGTCGAGGGCGCGGACGGCGCCGACGAAATCGGTGGCGTGCTCGATCAGCGCGGAGTTCGCGGCGGGCACGGTGCGTCGCAGGATGGCGGCGGCGTGGGCCGGACCCGGATAGTCGATCCAGTGGTACAGGCAGCGGCGACGAAGAGCGTCGTGCAGATCGCGGCTGCGGTTCGAGGTCAGGACCACCACCGGACGCTGCGTCGCGGTGAGCGTGCCCAGTTCGGGCACGGTGACGGTGAACTCCCCGAGGAACTCCAGCAGGAGCGCCTCGAATTCGTCGTCGGCCCGGTCGATTTCGTCGATGAGCAGAACCGGTGGTGTCGGTCCCCGATGACGCACGCACTGCAGGATGGGACGCTCGAGCAGATAGTCCTCGGTGTAGAGGTCGTGTTCGGCCGGGGTGTCGCCGTGTGCTTCGGCAAGCCGGATCGCGAGGAGCTGACGCTGATAGTTCCAGTCGTAGAGCGCTTCGGCGGCAGCCAGGCCCTCGTAGCATTGCAGCCGGATCAGCGGGGTGCCCAGCACCGACGCGAGGGTTTTGGCGGCCATTGTCTTGCCGACCCCCGGCTCGCCTTCGAGAAGCAGTGGCCGGCCGAGCTCCACCGCGAGATACAGCGCGGTCGCGGTGCCCTCGTCGAGCAGGTGATCGTGGGCGTCGAATCGTGCGACGACGTCGTCGGGGTCGGCAAAGCTGGACTGTGGTGCCGGCACGGTCACGCGGCGTGTTCCTTCTGATAGGCACGGCGGCAACCCGGGCAGCAGAACCACACGTCGGTGCCGTCGGAGACCAGGTGCGGGGTGGAGTCGGAGTTCGTCACCGTCATCCCGCAGATCGGATCGACCGCCGGGTGCGGCACCGTGCGCTGCTCCGCGCCACGACCCGTTAGTTCGCCACTGCGCACCCGCTGCACGATGTCGGCGACGATCGACAATCCGATCTCGGCGGGGGTGCGTGCGCCGAGGTCCAACCCTGCCGGGGTGTGGATGCGGGCTCGTTCGTCGTCGGTCAGGTCGATCTCGGCGAGGACCGCGGCACCGCGGGTGCGACTGGCCACCAGCCCGATGTAGCCGGCGCCGGCGTCGAGCCCGGCCCGGATCACGCCCGCCTCGTCGCCGCCGTGGCTCGCGACGACCACCGCGGCAATCCCGTCGGGAAGGTCGCTGCCGCGCACCGGCACCACCTCGTAGCCCACCCGGGAGGTGAAGTCGGCGACCGCCTCGGCGACCGGCGAAGTGCCGGCCACCGCGACGGTCGTCGGGGGCAGTTGCGGTTCCAGATAGATT